>JAQGHW010000963.1 GCA_028291505.1 Rhodopila sp.
AGAACGACGAGGGCTACCACGCCGCCTACCTGTCCGACTTCCCCGGCTGGTATCGCACCGGCGACGCCGGCGTGGTCGATGAAGACGGCGACGTCAGGGTCATGGGCCGCACCGACGACATCATCAATGTCGCCGGTCATCGTTTGTCGACCGGATCGATGGAGGAAGTATTGGCGTCCCACAAAGATGTCGCCGAGTGCGCCGTCATCGGCGCCAAGGATGAACTGAAGGGCCAGACTCCGATAGGTTTCGTGGTGCTGAAATCAGGGGTCAACCGGCCGGAGGCGGAGGTCGCCGCCGAACTGGTCGCGTTGGTCCGCGACCGCATCGGTCCCGTCGCCGCCTTCAAGGATGCGCGTGTGGTGGGGCGTTTGCCGAAAACCCGGTCAGGGAAGATCCTGCGCGCCAGCATCCGCAAGATCGCGGATGGTGAGGACGCCCCGGTCCCGCCAACCATCGAGGATCCGGCCGCACTGGATGAATTGCGGGCAATATTGGGCGGATAGCAGGCACCTTCGGCGAGCCGACAAGCTGGGTTTCCGGGGCGGCTTCACGGTGACTGGCATGTGTTATGCCCGTCACCGTCATTGTTCGGGCCTAGTATCGCCCATCATAGAAGCGCGATACGTCGGTTTTGGTTTGAAGTCGCCGATTCACGCGGCGAATCGCGGTCGCGTCGCTACTCACGCTTCTCTGCGATCGGGTACTAGGTCATCGCTCAAACGCCGCTCCGCCGGTCGTTGGCCGAGAACCTCAACTCGTTGCGCCGTCGCGTCACGAGGCGAGATGCTACCGCCGTAGCCAGTTCCTCCGCCGCTGAAATGTCCCGGCAATATGGAACCGCCAGTACCTGGTTCGGCGCCTGGCAACGGGGGCGGCGGCCCTCCCGAGATCCCGCCGCATTGGCGCTGGAGCTTGCCGGCCGACAATCTATTCATGCCGATGGAGACAACATGATGACCGCAGTTTTCGACCGCATGCTCGCCGATATCCGGGAATTGGCGCCCGCCATTGCCGCGCGTGCGGCAGAAATCGAAGCTGGCCGCCGGGTGCCGATCGATCTGGTCGAAACCCTGAGGTCGATTGGCGTCTTCCGTATGTTCGTGCCTCGGAGCCATGGCGGCCTGGAGCTGGAAATTGCTGAGTCGCTCGAGATCGTTGCCGCGCTCGGCAGGATCGAGGGATCGGTCGGCTGGGTCGCGGTGATCGGCACCGGAACGGCCATTTTCCCGACAATGCTCCCACGCGAGACCTATGACGAGATCTATCGGAACGGCCCGGACGTGATCTACGCCGCTTCGGCCGCCGTGTTAGGGGGCACGGCCGAGGCGACGCCCAAGGGCATGCGGGTCAAGGGACGCTGGCCGTTCGCCAGTGGTTGCCAGCACGCCGACTGGATGCTGGGCGCGTGTGTCTTGACCGAAAACGGCACGCCGTTGCCCGGACCGGCCGAGGGTGTGCCGCTTGTCCGGCTCGTCGCGCTGCCGGCGAGCGAGTGGCAGATCGAAGATACCTGGCACGCCGGCGGTCTCAAGGGCACCGGCAGCCACCATATTGCACTCGACGACGCGTTGGTGCCCGAAGCGCGCTTCGCTGATCTGGCGGGCGGCGCCTCGTGCCTGTCCGGCCCGCTCTTCAACGCCCCTCTGCAGCTTATTTCCCTGATGCATAGCGCCATCGCGGTCGGGATTGCCGAAGGCGCGGTGGACGATCTCGTCCGGATGGCCAATGCCGGCCGACGGCAGGTGCGCGCGGCCAGCGCACTGCGGGACTCGGAGTTTTTTCGGAGTGAGCTTGGCCGCGTCGAAGCCGATCTCAAGGCGGCGCGAGCTTACCACGAGGTTCAGATGGCGAGCCACTGGCGCCATGCACTGGCGGGAACGCTGAGAGACGAGGCCTTGCTTACCCAGGGAATCCAGAGCTCCGTGTGGATCACCACCACCTGCGTGCGGGTCGCCGATGCCTGCTTCACGCTCGGCGGAGGCAGCGCGCTCTATGATAGTTCGCCGCTGCAACGGCGGATGCGCGATCTGCACGCCGCGGCCCAGCACTTCGCCGTGCAGCAGCGGCACTATATACCGTCGGGAGCACTGCTTCTGGGAGCCCCAGCCTCTTCCTTCTGGCCGTGAGTCGACATTCCTGCCGGCCTTTTATTCCAGCCGGCATTTCTTGTGGGCAGCCCGCCGTCGCCCGGTTGTTGACAGGCGGCGATGATCACGTCGAACGCGGGCTGACCGTGTCAGCACGGTCCACTGTGGACCAGCCTGGGTCACATGCCGGAAGGCCCTTGTACCTTGGGGCAAGAGCGACGAGGGGGCGCAGACCCGACGACCACGATCGATGTCCAGGGCGGTCGCCTTAGACAGCCCGCGACCTGCCCCCCGGACACAAAAAAACGCGCGGGCAGATGAACCGCCCGCGCCCCTTTCGATAGAGCGCTTTCACCCTGACTGCGCAGGGCGAAAGCGCTCTATCTCCTCGTTTGATCGCATGATTCACACGCTACGAACGTTCCCCTCGCGTTTCGTCAGCTTGGCTGACGCCAACGAAACGCTGGCCGCTCAGCGTGATCATGCTCT
>JAQGHW010000003.1 GCA_028291505.1 Rhodopila sp.
TAAGTTCCTCCCTCTGTCGTCTCCTGGCCAGTCCGACCCGTCGCACCGAGGCTCAGGCACGATTTGTCACTACGCGTTCCACAGCGACCCACGGCTTGAATCACGAGCGTTTCCAGTCGCCGTAGACTGCTCTGGCCGTCAATGTCAGAATCACCGTTGGCCCAAAGCGGAGTCCCGGCACGGTATAGATGGATTGCTGGCCGCGACGATGCCTACCGCAGCAAATCGACGACCTCGGCCGGGCTCGCAACGATCGCATCCGCGCCCGCCGCCTGCAGTTCCGCCTGGCCGCCATAGCCCCACAGCACGCCGATCGATCGAAGCCCGTTGGCTCGGGCGGCATGGATGTCATGCAGGCGATCGCCGACCATGGTCGTCAGGTCGGGATGGTAGCCCTCGACACGCAGGATTTCCGCCAGCAGGTCTTTCTTGTCGTCCAGGCCGCCGCCAGGAAGCGCGCAATACACTTTCGGCAGGTATGTCCGCTGCTTCAGGTAATCGACGACACGTTCCGCAAAATCGCGGCGTTTGGACGTGGCGACGCACAGCCTCCAGCCGGCGTCCCGCAGGCCGGTCAGCATCTCCGGAATGCCGGGGAAAACCGAACATTCATACAGGCCCGTCGTCGAGTAGCACGCACGGTAGGCGGCCACGCCAACCTCGACACGGTCATCACCATATTTCTCCAGCAGCGTGCGGATCGACACGGCTATCGGCGGCCCGACCGCCCAGGTGATGTCGCCAACCAAAGCCGGATCGTGACCGAGTTCGGCCAGCATGTGGCGGAAGCAGCCCTCGATGCCCGGACGCGAGTCGGCCAGTGTCCCATCCAGGTCGAGCAATACCGCGCCGGCCGAACGCGCGCTCAAGCGACTTTGCCGAACAGGCCGCCGAGTTCGGCGAGATAGCTCAGGTGTGTGTCGGCGTCGCCGTAAAGCTGGTCGATCATTGTCACGCGTTTGAAGTAATGACCGACGGCGTATTCATTGGTCATGCCGATGCCGCCGTGCAGCTGGATCGCCTCCTGCCCGACATGGCGCCCCGAACGGCCGATCTGCACCTTGGCGGCGCAGATCGCTCGGCGGCGTTCGATCGGGTTTTCCTCGGCCGCCATCACGGCGGCGAACATCGCCATGCTGCGGGCCTGCTCGATCGCCACCAGCATGTCGACGGAACGGTGCTGCAACACCTGGAACGATCCGATGGCGCGGCCGAACTGCTTGCGGGTTTTCAGATACTCCAGCGTCAGGTCCTGCATCGCCTGCATCGCGCCCACCGCCTCCGCGCAAAGTGCCGCGATGGCTTCGTCGATGACGTGCTCGACCAACGGCAGGGCGTTGTCGCTGAGCAGGTCTTCGGCGCTGACCCGGACGTTCGCCAAGGTGAGCTCCGCCGCACGCTGTCCGTCCTGGGTTGGGTAGCCCCGCCTGCTGACCCCCGGGGACGCCGGGTCGATCAGGAACAACCCGATGCCGTTGCGATCGCGCCGCTCACCGGCGATCCGCGCGGTGACGAAGACACGGTCGGCGGTGTCGCCGTGGATGACCACGCTCTTGGCACCATCAAGCATGTAGCCGCTGCCGTCCTTGTGCGCCGTGGTGCTGACATCGGCGAGATCGTAGCGCGAGTGTCGCTCGACATGCGCGAACGCCAGCTTCAGCTTGCCGGCGGCGACTTTCGGGGCAAGCGCGCCGAGCACGGACGCCGGCGCGGCCCTGCGCAATAATCCACCGCCCAGGATGACGGTGGCGAAGAACGGTTCCAGCACCAGGCCGCGGCCGAATGCCTCCATGACGATGGCGGTCTCCACCGCGCCGCCGCCGAAGCCGCCAAGCGTTTCCTCGAACGGCAGGCCGAGCAGCCCGAGTTCCGTGATCTGGTCCCACATCGCGGCGCTGTAGCCGGCGGGTTCACGGATGTATTTCTTGCGTTGCTCGAACTGGTACTGGTCGAGGACAAGACGATCCACGCTGTCTTTCAGCAGGCGCTGGTCTTCAGAGAGATCGAAATCCATTGTCGTCCTCTTGGTTTGCGCGTAGCCCCCACGGCTGACAGTGGCGGCTACAGTCCGAGTATCGCTTTGGCGATGATGTTGCGCTGGATTTCGTTCGACCCGCCGTAGATCGAGACCTTGCGGTAGTTGAAATACATCGGCCCAGCCTCGGTGGCATATTCGGGGCCGACCACGGGTTCGTTGTTGCCGTCGAAGTCGCGCTGGTAGGGCATGACGTAGGGACCAACGACCTCCATCAGCAGTTCGGTCAGTTGCTGCTGGATGACCGAGCCCTTCAGCTTCAGGATCGACGACGCCGGGTTCTGCCGGCCTTTCGCCATTTTGCGCTCATCCGAAACCACCCGAAGCTGGGTCATTTCCAGCGCTTTCAGTTCGATCTCCACCGCGGCCAGCTTTTCCCGGAAGCGCGGGCTTTCGATCAGCGGGCGGTCGCCGGCGAATTCCAGCGCGGCGAGTTCCTTAATGCGGGCGATCTTGGCCTTTGACGCACCCACGCGCGCGATGCCGGTGCGTTCGTTGCCGAGCAGGAATTTGGCGTAGTCCCAGCCCTTGTTCTCCTGGCCGACGAGGTTTTCGACCGGGACCTCGACGTTGTCGAAGAACACCTCATTCACCTCGCGGCCGCCGTCGATGGTGACGATCGGGCGGACGGTGATGCCGGGGGTCTTCATGTCGACCAGGATGAAGGAAATGCCCTCCTGCGCCTTGGCGGCGGGATCGGTGCGGCACAGGCAGAAGATCCAGTCGGCGTATTGTGCCAGCGTGGTCCAGGTTTTCTGGCCGTTGATGACATATTTGTCGCCGGCGCGTTCGGCCTTGGTACGCAGCGACGCCAGGTCGGATCCTGATCCGGGTTCCGAGAAGCCCTGGCACCAGAAGATGTCGACATTGGCGGTGGCGGGCAGGAAGCGCTCCTTGATCGCCTGGCTGCCGAACTGCGCGATGACGGGCCCGACCATGGAGACGTTGAAGGCGATCGGCGCCGGCACGTTCGCCTGCTGCATCTCGTCCTGGTACAGATAGACCTGGATCGGCGTCCAGTCCTGCCCGCCCCATTCCACCGGCCAGTTCACCGTGGCCCAGCCGCGGGCGTTCAGGATGCGCTGCGAGTTGATCATGTCGTCGCGGGTCAGGCCCTCACCTTCGGCGACCTTGGCTCGGATGGACTCGGGGACGGCGGTGCGGAAGAAATCGCGCGCTTCGTCGCGGAAGGCGATTTCCTCTGGGGTGAAGTTCAGGTCCATGGGCGGCTCCCTTTTCCGGTTCGTTATAGCGGTGGTTGGCCGGCGTCAATTACGCGGAAGATGAACACGGATCGGAAAGAATGAACACGGATTTCGGGCGTTTTGATCCGTGTTCATCCGTAGTTCCGATCAGACGCGCCAACGGCGGTGATGCTGGCGGGAACGGAACGCAGTCGGCGGCCAAACCACCGATGTATCTCCCGCCGGAAATCCCATATAAGGTGGACCTTTAACATGGGTGGACAAATTGGCGGCAGCAGAAATCACGACGGCCATGGTATCGGCAGCTTTCGGTGCCACGGCGGCACAACCGAAACAGCAGGACGACGATCCGTTCCGGAAGGGCGACTTTGTCGTATATCCCACGCATGGGGTGGGCAAGATCGACAAGATCGGTTCCGAGGTGATCGCCGGCCACAAGCTGGACCTGATCTACATCTCGTTCGATGAGAACAAGATGACGCTGCGGGTGCCCGTCGCGCAAGCGCGCGTGACCGGCCTGCGCAAGCTGGCGACGCCGGAGGCCATGGCGCAGGTGATGACCATCCTGGCCGGGCGTCCCAAGGTCAGCCGGCTGATGTGGGCCAAGCGCGCGCAGGAGTTTCAGGCGAAAATCAACTCCGGCGATCTGAAGATGGTCGCCGAGGTCTGTCGCGATCTGCAAACCGCGGCCAACGGCTCCGCCCCGAGCTACAGCCAGCGCAATCTGTTTGAGCTGGCAATCGACCGCCTCGCCGGGGAGTTCGCGGGCGTGGTGGGCACCGACAAGGCTGATGCGGTGGTCAAGCTGACACAGACGTTGCTCGACGGCCGCGCAGCCGACACGGCAAGGTCCGAACGGGTGCGAGAGGATGCCGAAGCGAAATCCTCCGAACGTGCGGTATCGCTGGCGCCCGCCTCTGTATAAAAGGCGCCCGACAGAACCACGCCCAGGCAACCGCTTCATCCCGAAGCACGCCGAAGGGGATGCAAGGGGGTATCATGGTATTCAAGCCGAACTACAACCAACAGCGCGCTGAACGGGATCGCGCGAAGCAGGCCAAGAAAGAAGCCAAAGCGCGGGAGCGGGAAGATGCCGCGGCGACACGGCGCAAGGCCGAACAGGACGGGACAGCGCCGGCGGTGGCGGAGTCCGAGGAAGCACGCGGCTCCTGACAGAGGGCGTGGAACAGGAACGATGCGATGAAGCGACGAAACGAAAGCACGTTCGTGCTGTTCGATGTCACCTATGTGGACGGCGCGGTCACATCCAACCGCAAGGTCCTGAGTTCGGTGCTTCGGGGCCTGGATGGCGACGAAGCGGCCAAAGCCGTCATCGAGGCGCAGGACCGTGAGATCGGCCTGGCCTCCGGACGGCCAAGGGGTGTGATCAAGTCGGTGGCCCGGACGCGTGTTTGACCGGACCCCCCTCTGACCGGACGCGCCCCTGACCGGACGTCAGTGTGATTTGCATCCCCTTCGGCCCGGACGAATGATGGCTGCGGCATTCGCGGACTGCAGAGCCGACCTGCGCCGGGTCGCTGTTTGATCGCCTGACTGACGCTCTTTGCTCGGTGCGGGCGGCCGACCAGACGCTGCTCAGCGCGATCGTGCCCGGGGAGGTCACGTTATGGAACGAACAACGCCGCGGGTCAGCCAAATCCTGGAAACCTCGCTGTACGTCGACGACCTGGAGCGTTCGCGCACGTTCTATGAGCGGATCTTCGGTTTCATCACCATCTTCCACGATCACCGGATGTGCGCAATGGAAGTGCCGGGTGAGCAGGTCTTGCTGCTGTTCCGCCACGGCATGACCGATCACCCGGCGCCCGGGCCCGATGGCTTCATTCCGCCACATCACGGGCGCGGTGCGCTGCATCTGGCGTTCGCCATCCCGCTGCGTGAGCTTGCGGTGTGGGAGGATCACCTGACCCGTCAGGAAATCCCCGTGGAAAGCCGCCTGACCTGGCCCCGGGGCGGAACCAGCCTGTACTTTCGTGACCCGGATGGCCACTCGCTGGAGGTCGCGACTCCCGGTCTGTGGCCGAACCGGTAGGGTTCTGGTGGCGATGCCGCCGCGCCCGGGCTTGGACGTCGGCCGGGCAAGGCGTATCGCTACGCCGCCGCCGCACGACCGATATCGCCCGCATCGCCGAGGCGTTCGGGGTCATGGCAGAGATGCATCAGGCGGCGTGCTCGGTCGTCCGGCAGGATCCCCGCCACCAGATCGGTGAATTTCGCCGCAAGCTGCTGATCGGTCATCGGAATTTCGACGCTGCCAACGGCATGGGTTATGAAACGATCGAGCGAACGGCCGTCCCGCAGCTTGATCGTGACCCTGGCCTGGTCCTGCGCCAGGGATTTGTCTGTCACCGTTTCGACACGGTCTCGCAACGCGACGGTAGCCGGGTCGTTCACCGCCGCGTCGGTGAATTGTGCCTCGCCGGCGCGTCCCGCCATGATCGCGATCGCCGCAGCGTAATAGACGCTGAATTTACCTTCAAGACCGGTGCGCGGTTGCCGTTTCGCGGTCAGCTCCAGCACGATCGGGTGGACTGTCAGATCGATACGCTCGATCATGTCGGGTGTCAGCTTGTTCTCATCGCGTAACTGGATGCACCCGTCGATGACCGCATGCACCACCAGCCCGCAGGCGAACGGCTTGTAGCTGTTGCGAAAAATCTCGTAATGGCTGCCTAGATTTTCGGTAATTGCCTCATAATGCTGCCGGGTGCTCAGCACATTCGCCCAGCCGCGCTTCGCCTCGATCCCATGCAATGAACTGGTGTAGCCTTTCTCCGCCAGCAGCGCCGCCAGCATGCCGTTTTGCGCAGCCCGTCCGGGATGGAAGCTTTTCGTCATCGAACCGAACATTTCCCGCAATCCGACCGGCTGCGTTGCCGCCAGGCCGATGGCGTGACACATCCGGACCTCGTCGAGACCAAGGACCTTGCCCGTCGCGACCGCGGCACCGAAGACGCCGGCGGCGCCGGTGGCGTGCCATCCGATGTCCTGCATCGCAGGGGTGACGGCGCGCGCGATGCGGCACTCCGCCTCGATCCCCAGCACCATTGCATTGACGAAGTCCCGGCCGCTGATTTTCCGGAACTCAGCCATTGCGAGCAAGGCCGGAACGACAGGGGCAGACGGGTGCACGGCGGTCGACAGGTCGGTGTCGTCGAAGTCGAACACATGCGAACTGATCCCGTTCAGGAACGCCGCGTTCATTACATCCAGTCGCTCCTTGCGGCCGAACAGTCCGGCTTGCGCGGCGCCGGCGAACGGTGCGACCGCGGCCAGCGCGATCTCCACCGTTTCGTGGTGCGAACCCCCGACCGCGACACCCATCCAGTTCAGCAACGAACGCGCCACCTCCTTGCGGGCGGCTTCCGGCAGGTCCTCGAAGCGAGCGGCCACGACGTAGCGGGCGAAGGTTCCGGTCACGTCATCGACCTCGGTTGCTGCGGGCCTGGTGTCCGCCGACGCCGCTGGCATTGTTCCCGCCGCCACCGTCGCCGCCGGCAGAGCCAGACCGCTCGCGGCCGTGGTGCCCGCGAGCGCCGAACTGCGGATGAAAGATCGCCGGTTCATTGTTGTTTCCCCCCGTTTCGCCAGCCTGACGCCGAGCACCGACGGGAAGGGTGCGCCGATAGGTTGCAACGATCAAGCGCGGCGGGTCCAGCTATTGGATGGTCTTTTCCAGCAGCGCCTTGACGGCATCGGGATCGCTGACCCCGGTGGTGCGGCCTTTTTCGGTGGTGCCGTTGTAGACGATCAAGGTGCCCTCCATTTGGACGCCGACGTTGCGGAGGGCGATTTTCTGCGAGTCAAAATCTATATTATAGATTACCAGGTCTTTATACGCCGGATCGGACAGCAGTTCCGACAGCACCGGCCGAAGTTTGGCGCAAACCGGACACCATGGCGCGGTGACCTCGATCAGGATCGACTTGCCTTGCCTCTGGGTGGCCGTGAACGCCGCCTGGCTAAAGGGTGCCGCCTCCGACGCGGCTCGGCAGACCCTGGAAACGGCCACGGACAGGACGCCGCCGAGCAGGATCGTCGCACCCAGGCCGGTCGCCAAACTGTGCAGCATCAGGCGCATGGGCAGGCTCCTTGATCGGTGACCACGTGAACCTGCCGCGGTGGACGCGCGCAGGTTCAAGATCCGTGACCGTGCGAACTCCACGTTACACGCATGGTGCTGATTTTGCCGATTTATTCGCCAGCCGCCTGAATTCGACCCGAACCGGCCGGCGCGGGCGACTTCAGGCGGAGGCCCGTCGGGTTATCCGCCCCTGGTCAACGATACCAACGGCCGGAGGCCCACGCCCACCGGTTGCCGGACCAGGCCCAATGGCCGTCTCGCCAGCGGTATGCTTCCGGACCGGGCGGCCGAGGACGATCTTCGTGCCGCGGGGGCGGCATATGCGGCCGCTCCGCCCGCGCATGGTCGGGACCCGGATGGTCAGGACCCGGATGGTCAGGACCATGGTCGACGGCAGGACCCGGGTGATCGGGACCCGGATGGTCAGGACCATGGTCGGTGGCAGGCCCGTCGCGCCGTTCGTCAGGTGCCGGTTGAGCAAACGCGGCCGCGAAGGGCACCATGAACCCCACTACGCCGGCGAGCACCAGTTTGCGCCGATCGATCATATTGTCTCCAATCCAGACGTTAGCTTCGGGAAGTGGTCGAACCTCCCCTGACATCCATTCACGTCAGCGGCATCTGAAGAATGTTACGGCATTTTCAGCAGAAATGTTACGGCACCTGCAGCGCCGGAGGGAACCGGACACGCCAGCATCGTTGCGGTCTTGCAAGCCTGATTGCTCCAGGTCGCATCTTCAGTTTCTTGTTTGAGCCATGAACCATCGCGCCCTAGCCTTTCTCGCCACCGAACGCGGCCCTGCGCGCTTCGGTCGCCAACCGGTCGGCGCGCTCGTTCATGTCGTTGCCGTCATGGCCGCGCACCCATTTCCATTCCACCCGGTGAGTCTGCTGCGCCGCCAGGATGCGCTTCCACAAATCGATGTTCGCCACCGGATCGCCGGCGGCGTTGCGCCAGTTCTTCCGTACCCAGCCCGTGCTCCAGCGCGTGATGCCGTTGCGCAGATACTGGCTGTCGGTATGCACGATCACGTGGCAGGGCCGTTTCAGCGACTCCAGCGCCTCGGCCGCCGCGGTCAGTTCCATGCGGTTGTTGGTGGTTTCGGGGTCGGCGCCCGAAAGCTCCTTCACCACATTTCGAAACGTCAGGATCGCCGACCAGCCCCCCGGGCCGGGGTTGGGTTTGCAGCCGCCATCGGTCCAGATTTCCACAACCTTGTCGGGGTCGGGTGGCAGCGACACGACGATGTCATCAGAGGCCATAGGCACGTCCATCCGTGGCAGACATGTGGAAGCGCAACCGGCGCAGGAATTCCAGCGGGTCCTTGCGGGTCACCAGCGCCCCGGGTGGGGTATTCAGCCAGTCGTATAACCGGGTCAGCAGGAAGCGGATCGCAGCACCCTGGCAGAGCACGGGCAGGGCCGCCTGCTCCTGCGCCGACAGCGTGCGGACGCTCTGGTACGCGGCCAGCAGCGCCTTGCCTTTCGTCACGTTGAACGAGAAATCCGGCTCGAAGCACCACGCGTTCAGGCACACCGCGAGGTCATAGGCCAGCACATCGGTGGCCGCGAAATAGAAGTCGATCACGCCGGACAGTTTATCGTCCAGGAAGAAAACGTTGTCGGGGAACATATCGGCATGGATATGGCCGTCCGGCAGTGACGACGGCCATCCGGCCAGGATGCTGTCCAGCGCCTGGTCCAGTTCGCGCGCCAGCCCCGCCTGCACCTCATCCGCGCGTGTGCGGCAACGATCCAGCAACGGCGTCCAGCTTCGCGGCGCCAGCGCGTTCTCCCGCCGGGGCGCGTAGTCGGCCCCCGCGAGATGCAGCCTCGCCAAGGCTGTCCCGACCGGCCCGCAATGCCACTGCCGCACCCGTCTGGGCCAGACGCCGGGCAGGAACGTGGTGATCGCCGCATGTTTGCCGCACAGATGTCGCAGCGCCGCTCCGTCGCGGCCATGCACCGGCTGCGGACAGACGAAGCCGCGCTGCGCCAGGTGCTCCATCAGCCCGAGGAACCAGGGCAGGTCATGCGGATCGACGCGCTTCTCATACAGCGTCAGGATGAAATCGCCGGCCGTGGTGCGCAGTGAGAAATTCGAGTTCTCCACGCCCTCCGCAATGCCGCGGAAGGCAACCATCGTGCCGATGTCGTAGTCCGAGAGGAAATGCGCCAGGGCCTCGTCGGTGACCTCTGTATAGACGGCCATCAGGAATCGCCGATCAACAGGATAGGCCGGTCAATGCGTCCAGTTTTCGATGCGGCCCCACTTGAAGTTGTCGGCGTAGGCCTTCGGCTTGATCCGGCGCGTCTGCGGCAGTTCCACATCGTACTGGATCCCGGCGCGTTCGGCGTAAGCGATGGCCTCATCCCGCGTGTCGAAGAACAGCTTTACCTGAGTCTGGGTGTCGCCGCCGCCCGTCCATCCCATCAACGGGTCCGCCCGGCGGCCGTGAGTCGGAACGAATTCCACCGCCCATTCCTTCGTATTGGCCCACCCGGACTGCATCGCGGTCTTCGGCGGCTGGAAAATGCGGGCACGCATGGAAATGGTCTCCGTAGGCTTGATTGACGCGTTTCGACGATACCGCCTGGCGCGATCGCATTCAAATGGTCGGGGCGGCGGGACTCGAACCCACGACCTCCTGTACCCAAAACAGGCGCGCTACCAGGCTGCGCCACACCCCGACGGCAGGAATCGGCCGGACCCTATGGGCGGCGGCGTTCCGATGCAAGGAGCAATCGCTGGGGCCCCCGAGATCGCGAAGCGCTGTCCCGAAGGCGCTGTGCGTCCCGACACCGGACCCGCAGCATGACCGGCTGACGGATATTCGAGATATTCGGAAAATCGGGTTTTTCCTTCGATCGTACCACGGTCACGGAAGCGCGAGATAATCCGTAGGGGACAGGATCGAAATCCCGCGCCAGGGATGCATCGGGAGCAGATGGTGCCCGTCGCTACTGACGATGACATCCGCGTTCCCCGCGGCGGCGAGCGCCAGGTACTTGTCGTCTTTGGGATCCCGGCATTCCAGTACGGTCTCAGACGGTTCGACCCTTTCAGCAGCGACGACCACGGTGTCCAGGATCAGCTGGCGGCGTCCGACTGAAACGAACCGATCGAATTTCGGGCGGAAGATGACCTCGCGGTACTCGCTTTCGACCTCTTGCGACAGGATGAGACGGCTGGGTTCGGTCAACGCCCGGAAAAGCGCACGCTCCGGAATGCTATCAGCCTTGAGTACGGCGGAAACAAAGGTCGACGCGTCGAAAACCACGATCAAGAATGCGGCTCTACCCGCCAAGCCTTGAGCTCGGCGTCAATATCCGCGTCTGTCAAACCATTCGCACGCGCTTCACGTTTGGCATCGGCTATTACCTCCCCGAGCACATTGCGAAGGTGTCCGCCCTTGAGCAGGCCGCTGAGGATACGCCCGGCTGACTGCCGCCGAACAGGGTTCTCCAGCGCTCTGGCGACTTCAGGTTCAACCGGGATGGTCACGTCAACATGATCGTCCATCTTATCCTCCTCGAGTTTCGTCGTATAGCAGGTCTGAGCCGGGCCGGCATGTCGCATCCTGCTTTAGCAGTCGTTCGGCTCCCACGAATCGGGCGAGGGTATCTGGTCGAATAATCAAAACTTCCGGATTTTCCGGAAGGTATGGCCGTAATGACATCGGACCAAGATTGCCTCATTTGAATGCCGCGCCATGTTCACCATCAAGCTGAATTTGATCCGCCTTCGTCGTCATGCGACATCCCACAGTATGGATATTGCAACAAGCGACAGGGCGCTAATCGCTCGCGGCGCAATTCGGATGGGATTAATGTTGCCGGGATCGTTCTCCTTGGCGGATGCTCCCCAATCTACACGCCCCCGTGGGGATGGGCAGTGGGTATCGACCAGAAGGAAAATCTCACCCCAGTTGACGTGGATAAGGCTGCCACGAAGGCATTTCATGAACGCTTCCACCCGGACCTAACCGCCTGCGTCGCCACATACGATCCGCAGTGCCTGTATGAGATGGAAAATGGGAGCGAGTATCGGATCTCGGGATGGTTCGTCTCTACGGCGAGAACCGCTCCCGTCCAAAGCTGCATGATCCGGAAGGGTTGGCAACCTTCCCGCTGTAGCCTTGTGTTTAAAAGTCAAGACTTTCGGGCACTTCGCTTGGCCCAATTTATTCAATGAGTTACAATTCCCGAAAGATACGACCGAAAAGACAAACGATGATGGGGAATTGCAGCTTTCGGCATCCCCCAAGTGCTCATTCTCCTTCATCGCTGGCGGTGTTCCGAAAATATGACCGGAACGGAAGCCATTCCAACCGCCCGAACCCTATCGGTAGCCACGTCGAGCGAACATGGGGAAACGGAGTCAAATGGGCGTTCTGGCCACCAACCGGACCTGCCGCGGGCCCTCCTGGTCAGAGCGCAATTGACCTATTCAGCGCCATAGATCTCTTCTGCTGTGATGACGATCCCAGGCGGCTCCATCATGATCGGGCCATTGACGACGATCCGGGTTTCGATGTTGTCGCCAGTCCGGCGGTGATGGATGACCGTCCGCCTGGTTGGATGCACGATCAAGTAGTGCGCGACGGACGGCACCCGGAAGTAATCAGCCAGCTTGGCTCCGGTATCGGTCGACCTCGTGCCGCGACAGAGCACCTCCACGACAATCACCGGGTTCGGAACCGAGACCGCATCGTCGGCCATCGCCTCGCCGCAATTCACCACCGCGTCGGGCTCGTAGTCGCAATCGCCGGTTTCGACCGTCGCGCCATCGGGCAACGCCTGACAATGAACACCAGCGACGGTCACCGCGCGATCCAGCGCCTTGTAGATCGCCCCCTTGACCCGCAGATGCGCGCCCCGTTCAGGCGCCATGGCCACTATCCGGCCGTCCACCCGCTCATAGCGGCCCCTCGGCTGGGCCTCGTACCAGCGCCTGAACTCCTCGCGGGAGTGGCGGCGGTCCATCTCGGGTGACGCAAGGTCCATCTGGGGCTCCGGTTGCATCTGGGGTTATCACGGGCGGTCTGCCCGGTCATCCGCTATCCTACGGCGACCGTCGTGCGGGCATCACGCCCTGTTGGACCGCCGCGCCAACGGCTTACCCCCTGAAAACCTCTGTCCAACCACTACGCCGCATTGCTGAAAATGCGCTGCTTCACCGTGTCCCCCACCCG
>JAQGHW010000005.1 GCA_028291505.1 Rhodopila sp.
CACGACGCGCCCTTCTTCGACCTCGGCGATCACCAGACCCACCAACGCGGCGATCGGCGCGGCCGGGACGCCGCCATCGCGCATGCCGCGCAGGAAATCCACGCCCGCCATCCCACTTGCGGCATCAGCGGTCAGTTTCGGGTCGGACCAGGCGAAAGTCCGTTCGCGGATCACGCGGCGGCGTCTCGCATCATGGTGGTGACGACCTGATAGCCGGGGCCGTCGACGCGGCGGCCGGTGGCGGGATCGACCAGCAGCGGGTCCACCTGCTGACCATTTTCGGTGTTGACGATCTGGACCGCTCGGTCGTCGGGCGGGAAATGCTTGTTGCCGAACGCCAGCATGGCGAGCAGCACCGGGCGGAAATCCTTGCCGCGCTGGGTAAGGACATATTCGTCGCGCGGCGGGCGTTCGTTGTAGCGCTGGCGTTCCAGCAACCCGGCCTCCACCAGGGCATTCAACCGGCGCGTCAGCATGTTCGGGGCGATGCCGAGGCTTTCACTGAACTCATCGAAGCGGGTCAGCCCGCGGAAGGCATCGCGCAGGATCAGGATGCTCCACCACTCACCGACACGTTCCAGCCCGCGGGCGATCGGGCATTGCATGGTGCTGAAACTCTTGCGCTGCATTTTACTGCCACTCGCTGTGAAACTACAATGTTGATAGCTAGTTAGGGCGGGGAAGAACGTCAATGCCAAATCGGGCCGCGATCTGTCGCCGGCCGTCGGCGGGACCCGGGTCGTCAGTGCAATGTCGGCGGAATCGCCTCGTCGCTACGCCCCTGACAAGAAAACGACGGGCCCGCCGGTATCAATTCGCAATGAGTGGTTGAGTGCCGCCCCGGACGTTGCGATAACCTCGGCCGTGCCGGTTAAGCTTGGCGCGGCGGGCGCGACAGGGGCAGATGCAAGTAGAATTCCATTTCGACTTTGGCAGCCCGAACGCCTATCTGGCGCACCGGGTCATCGCCGCGATCGAAGCCCGCACCGGCGCGCGCTTCCGCTATGTCCCGGTGCTGCTGGGCGGCGTATTCAAGGCGACCGGCAACCGGCCCCCGGGCGAGGCGTATGCCGGCATTCGCAACAAGCCCGCGTATGAGCGGCTGGAAACCGAGCGGTTCATCCGTCGCCACCGGATCGAGGGGTTCGTGCGGAACCCGTTCTTTCCGGTGAACACGCTGCACGTGATGCGCGGCGCGGCGGCAGCGGAGATCGATGGCGGGCTGGAGCGGTATGTCAATGCAATGTTCCACCATATGTGGGAGGCCCCGAAGAAGCTGGATGAGGCCGAGGTGCTGCGCGATGCGCTGAACGCCTCCGGTTTGGACGCCGATGCGGTGCTGCTTCGCCTGGGGGATGCGGCGGTGAAGGCCAGGCTGATCGCCAATACCGCGATGTCCGTCGCTCGCGGTGCGTTCGGGTCCCCCACATTCTTCGTCGGCGATGCGATGTATTTCGGCAAGGATCGGTTGCGGGACGTCGAAGAGGCGGTCCTGGGGATCGCCTGACCGGGGAATTGCCCAAGCCGAACTTGTGAAACCGCCTGTGCCAGCCCGCTAACCCTCGAGACATGCTTGCAGGGCGGCGGCGAGGCGTTGGATGAGCAGGTCTCGGGGAGCGGCTTCCAGAGGGGGGACCTAAGGCCGAAGCGCAAGGTCGAAATCCCGAGGATGATCGAGACGAACAGCGCGGCCCTGGCTTCGCCAGCTTCACCGCCGAGGTGCACGGCGAGTGGTGCGACAAAACCGGCATGCATGCTGGCCGAAAGGATCGGCGCCGCGATCGGACTGGCCGCCGAATGCAACAGAAACCGGAACGTGTCGAAGTCTGGGGGACAATGGTCCGGTGCTGGGTCATCGACGAGGTGCGTCGCGATCGCCTGTGCAAGCTCGTGCAGCGGCAACGCGAATGCTGGTCCGAAATTGAACGCATCGGCCGCAACGGCGGCGAACAGCGCTTCCTTGGAACCGAAGAGGCGGATCACCACCGCGGGATCGACAGCCGCCGTCATGCCCCGCTCCGTCCCGCTTCATCCCCGCTCAAAGTGTATGCTGCGGTGTATGCCGACAGAACCAAAACGATGTTTTTATCAGTGAATTCAATACCTTACGAAGGTGGACTGGCGGAGGGGATGAGATTCGAACTCACGGTAAGGCTTGACGCCCTACAACGGTTTAGCAAACCGCCGCCTTCAGCCACTCGGCCACCCCTCCGCCGGGGCAACATCCCCAAACCACCCGCTTGCACGAAGGGTTCGGACACGGCGTTTGCACCGCGTCTTGTAGGGAAGCCCCGCCCCAACGTCAAACCAGAACTGTGCGGGCCGAAACTAGCTCAGCGCCACCTCAAACCCCCGCACCGTCCCCGGCCGCGCCATGATCGTCTCATACCACCGGTTCACGTTCGGGAATTCCGCAAAGTCGATCTTGTGCCGCTCGTGCCGCCACGCCCACCCAAGAATCGCGAAATCGGCGATCGAGATCTCATCGGCAACATATTCGTGCCCCGCCAACCGCCGATCCAGCACCCCATACAGCCGCGTCGTCTCCTTCGAATACCGCTCCAGCCCGTACCGCTGGTCCTGCCCGTTCTCCACCTGCAGGAAGTGGTGCACCTGGCCCGGCATCGGCCCAAACCCGCCCATCTGCCACATCAGCCACTCCAGCACCGGCACCTGCTTGCGCGGATCCGACGGGTAAAACTTCCCCGTCTTCTGACCCAGGTAAATCAGGATCGCCCCCGACTCGAACACGCTGATCGGCTTCCCCCCCGGCCCCTCCGGATCGATAATCGCCGGAATCCGGTTGTTCGGGCTGATCTTCAGGAAATCCGGCGCGAACTGCTCGTTCTTCGAGATGTTGACCGGGTGCACGTTGTACGGCACGCCCATCTCCTCCAGCGCCACGCTGATCTTGCGCCCATTCGGGGTATTCCAGGTGTAGAGTTCGATCGGCATGCTTCGTCCCTTTTCCGCGTTTGGCCGCACACTGACCACAAGCACGATCCAGGGCAAGACGCCCGCCCCCATCCCACCGCCCTCGCCTTCCGAACGGAGCAGACCGACGTGAAGATCGCCACCTGGAACGTCAACTCGATCCGCCAGCGGGAAGCCCACGCCCAGCGCTGGCTGGAGAAAACCCAGCCCGACGTCCTGTTCCTGCAGGAAATCAAGTGCGAGACCGCCGCCTTCCCATCCCTGCCGTTCCACGGCCTGGGCTACACCGCCGAGGCCGTCGGCCAGAAATCCTACAACGGCGTCGCCGTCCTCGCCCGCAAGCCATTCACCGTCGTCCACCGAGCCCTCCCCGGCCTGCCGGAAGACGACGCCCAGGCCCGCTACATCGAGGTCGAGATCGACGACATCACCCTGATCGGCATCTACCTGCCGAACGGCAACTCCCGCGGCGATGAGGGTTTCGCTTACAAGCTCGCCTGGATGGACCGCCTCGCCGAACGTGCCCGGGCGCTGCTGGACGCCGACCGCCCGCTTGTCGTCACCGGCGACTTCAACGTCTGCCCCACCGACGACGACTTCGCACCCGGCGCCCTCTCCCCCACCGACGCCCTGGTCCGTCCAGAATCCCGCGCCCGGTATCGCCGGATGATCTGGATGGGCCTGACGGACGCGGTCCGGGCGGTGCATCCCCACGGCCCGGTCTACACCTTCTGGGACTATCAGGCCGGCGCCTGGCAGCGCGACATGGGCCTGCGGATCGACCACGCTTTGCTCTCACCGACCCTCGCCGAGCGTCTGGTGTCAGCCGATCCCGACCGGAATGAGCGTGATCAGCCGCAGCCATCCGACCACGTGCCGGTGGTGGTCGAACTGCGCTGAACGCGCCAGAACCGTCATCGCCCGGCGTCTCCGGGCCACCTCGCCCAGCACATGCCCCGACCGAATGCCCGCCCGTTGCCTCGACGGCACGGCAAACTGGTCGTCCCGCCAAGAATCAATCCCGCACTTCCCTCATATCTCCTTTGCGGCACACCCCAGTTATGCGCGATCGGTCCAATAGATAAAGACCCGCGCATTCATGGGAGATTCCGATGATCGCGCTTCCCAGCTTCCAGCAGCTGCGCTTCCTGTGTGCGCTAGCCGAACGATGTCATTTCGGTAAAGCAGCGGACAGTTGTGCCGTCACCCAGTCCACTCTCAGCGGCGGCATCAAAGACCTTGAAGCCCGGCTCGGCGTCGCCCTGTTCGAGCGTAGCCATCGCCATGTCTTGCTGACGCCATTGGGGAAGGAAATCGCCGCCAGCGCCCAGCGCCTGCTAGTCGGCGCCGAGGAACTCGTCGGCATGGCACGCAATGCACAAGCGCCGTTGACCGGTCCGCTCAGGTTCGGGGTCATTCCGACAATCGGGCCGTACGTTCTGCCCGCGTTGCTGTCGCACCTTGGCGCCGTCGTACCGGGGCTCAAACTTTATGTACGGGAAGACCAGAGCGCCATCCTGCTGGATAAGCTCGCAGCGGGAGAACTCGACATCCTGCTACTGGCCATGCCCTATGATCTGGGCGACGTCGAAACAATGGAGATCGCGGAAGATCCGATCGTCGTGGCAGTGCCACGAAATCATCCGCTCTGCCGCCGCAATGCGGTTGACCCCGATGACCTTGTCGGTGAGCAGATCCTCATGATGGAGGACGGACATTGCCTGCGCAGCCACTCGTTGCAGGCGTGCCGAATTGTCGGTCCGGTTCGCAATGAAGTCTTCCAGGCGACAACGCTGCGGACCCTCGTCCAGATGGTGGCCGCGGACCTGGGTATCACCCTGATGCCGCAGATCGCCGTGGATTCGGAACTGGCATCGACGGCCAACGTCGTCATCCGGCCGCTATCCCCGGACCAGCCGTTCCGGACCCTCGTACTGGCCTGGCGCCAGACATCCTCACGCGGAACGGAATTCAGGGCGCTCGGGAACCTCATTCGCGACTGCCTGGCAGGCACCGGACGAACCCCCGCGCCCAGCCAAAACATCGAGGCGCTACCAGCACACTGACCCACCTGCCATTCCCCGTCATGGCCCGGCGCCCGGGCCACCTGTCGCAGCACATAGTGGGACAGGTGGCCGGGACAAAGATATAACGGACCGTTCCTGGTTCGTATCAAAATGCTCTCCCCGTGCTGTCCCCGGTGTTCTGATCGGCCGCTCCGATGACTGCCTTCGAAAATACCCGTTAGCTATCCGGCTCAGCAAGAACACATGTGGCGGGGAGGCCGGCGATACCGCTGCGTTTGTTTCACGGCGACGCAAAGCCGGCCCCATGGCCTGACTACGACATGAAACCACTTCAGGAGACTCCATCATGCGCGCCTTCCCCATGCTATGGGTTTTTGGCCTGCTATCCACAACCGCGCTCGCCGCGCCCGCCCCGATGACGCAGGACTCCGGCGCACCGGTCGGCGACAATGAGAATTCAAAGACCGCCGGCCCCGATGGACCCGTCCTCCTCGAGGATTTCCACCTCATCGAAAAACTCGGTCGATTTGACCGCGAAAGAATCCCCGAACGTGTCGTCCATGCCCGGGGAACCGGCGTGCAGGGTGAGTTCACGGCGTCGGCGGACTTCTCCCGCTACACCAAAGCCTCGCTGTTTGCCCAACCCGGGAAGGTGACACCGGTCTTTGTCCGTTTCTCTACCGTTATGGGATACCGGGGCTCGCCAGAGGCCGCACGCGATCCCCGCGGCTTCGCCGTCAAGTTCTATACCGATCAGGGCAATTGGGACATTGTCGGCATCAACGAGCCGATCTTCTTCATCCGCGATGCCATCAAATTCCCGGATTTCGTACACGCCAACAAGCCGTCCGCAATCACCAACATCCAGGATCCGAATCTGGCGTTCGACTTCTTTTCCCGCACGCCTGAATCGACGCACATGCTGACCTGGCTCTATTCGGATATGGGCATGCCGGCGAGCTATCGCGAGATGGATGGGTGGGGTGTGCACGCCTTCCGGCTCGTCAACGCCCAGGGACAGCAGATTTTTGCGAAATTCCACTGGAAGAGCGTGCAGGGTCTGAAGGACATGACGCTGGAGCAGCAGCATGCCGCCGACGTGAACTACGCGACAGCCGATCTGTACAACAACATTCGCGAAGGTCATTTCCCGAAGTGGGACCTGGAAGTGCAGCTTCTGACCGCTGAACAGGTCGCGCAGCTTCCGTATGATGGCTTCGACGACACCAAGGTCTGGGAAAATGTGCCGGAGGTAAAGGTCGGCACCATGACCTTGAACAAGATCCCCGAGAATTACTTCCAATACACCGAGCAGTCGGCATTTGCACCGGGTGTGATGGTTCCGGGGATAGAACCTTCTCCGGACAAGATGTTGCAGGGCCGCCTGTTCGCCTACGCCGACACGCAACGTTACCGCATCGGTGCGAACTATCAGGACCTGCCGGTCAACCGTCCGCTGGTGAAGGTCGCCAACAACGATCAGGACGGCTCGATGAGCTTTGTGCCGCAGCAAGGCGAAGTGAACTATGAGCCTTCCAACACGCACGAAGCCGGTGCGGTCGTTCAGCAGCCCGCGTTCAAGCTGAGCCAGTATGCGGTGCCCGGGGTGGCACAACAGACCGCGATCGCCAAGACCGACGACTTCGGCCAGGCCGGTGACCTGTGGCGCTCCATGGCAAAGCCGGATCAGGCTGACCTGATCAAGGACCTGGCCTCCGATCTGAACCAGCTCCACGACCATGGCGTGAAACTGCGCGAGGTCAGCTACTTCTATAAGGCCGACCACGAATACGGCACGCAACTGGCGCAAGCAACCCATCTCGATGTGAATGAGGTCGCCGGCCTCGCCACCAAGGAAGCATCGCGCTGACACCGCCGGACCGGCAATGAAGCACCGGCCCTGACCAAACAAGCTGCCGCGGGATCCCACCGCGGCAGCCTTCCTCCAAGGACGCAACCATGCCGAAACTGTCAACTGTTCTGCTGATAGCCACGCTCGTTCCCGTGGCCCTCGCGACCGCGGTGGCCGAACAACCCACGCAGACGCAAGCACCTGCCCCGGCCCGCCCCGAATTCGCCAGCATGAGCCAGGGACACATCAAGGATCTGTACTTCGATGCCGCGCGCCAGGGACGTGATGATCTCGTCAGCGGATTGATCCAGTCCGGCATGCACCCGGATGAGCGGGATCCCCACGGTTACACGGCATTGATTATCGCCGCCTATAACGGCCAGGCGAAAACCGTCGACCTGCTGATCGACAAAGGCGCAAATCCCTGCGCGACCGACACCAAGGGCAACAGCAGCCTGATGGGCGTGGCATTCAAGGGCGAAACCGCGATCGCCCAGCGCCTGATCACGGCCCGTTGCGATGTGAACGCCCGTAACGATGCAGGCCAGACGGCTTTGATGATGGCGGCGCTGTTCGGGCAGGCGGATGTCGTGAAGTTGCTGCTCTCAAACGGAGCGGATGCAGCGGTTCGGGACAAGGCAGGCAACACCGCGATGAGCCTGGCGCAGCAGCAGGCCAACCCCCAGATGGCGGCACTCCTGGGCACGACCGCGCATTGACCGGCACCAGGGCTGCCTGACGCTGCAGGCGCCCATGGTACCGGTCAGGCTCGCGGTCTACTCCCAGTGGGTCTACTCCCAGTGGGTCTACTCCCAGTGCGCGGGGCGCCAGATCCAGCGACCCTCGCGCGGCGCCCACACCCAGCGGCCTTCGACGTAGTGCCCATAATTAGGCCGGCGTTCGACGTAATGGCCGGGGACCCAGACGTAGCGGAAGCCGTCCCAGTGCCAATGCCCCGGTTCCCACACCACGCGCCCCTCGGGTGGGGGCGGCACCACCTCCACCCGGGGCGGCGGGATCGGCGCATAGGTCGGCGGCGGCGGCGGTTGCGCGACGGCGCTTCCTATGCCGACCAAAAAGACACTCGCACCGACAACAAGCCACTTCATCGACAGCCTCCTGAAGCATGATCACGCTGAGCGGAACGTTCAAAGCGTGTGAATCATGCGATCAAACAAAAAGTTGAAGCATGATCACGCAGGAACGTTCAAAGCGTGTGAATCATGCGATCAAACAAAGAGTTGAAGCATGATCACGCTGAGCGGCCAGCGTTTCGTTGGCGTCAGCCAAGCTGACGAAACGCTGAGCGGAACGTTCAAGCGTCTGAATCATGCGATCAAACTAACGCAAGACTCTGGCATGCCACCACTATCCGTAACCTTGGATTTCAGAAAGTAAGCGACACGGTAACAAGCCGCACATCCTAGATATCCGCGTAGCAGTGCGTCTCCGCCTCGGTCCCGGGATGCGTCACCGCCCCCAGATGCGCCGGCCCGACCAGCTGCGCGTATTTCCAGATCGCACCAGCATTGTAATCCGTCTTCCGCGGCTTCCACGCCGCCCGCCGCACGGCCAGTTCCGCATCCGGAACCACCAGCTCGATCGTTCCTTTATCAGCATCGATAACGATCTTGTCGCCGTTCGCAACCATTGCCAGCGGCCCGCCCACCGCCGCCTCCGGCCCCACATGGCCAATGCAAAAGCCGCGCGTCGCGCCAGAAAACCGCCCATCCGTGATCAGCGCCACCTGCTCGCCCATGCCCTGGCCATAGATCGCGCTCGTGGTGGACAGCATCTCCCGCATACCAGGACCGCCCTTCGGCCCCTCGTAACGGATAATGATCACGTCACCCGCCTTGTAAGCGCGAGCCTCCACCGCCGCATACGCCTCCTCCTCGGAATCGAAGCACAAGGCAGTGCCTTCGAACCGCAAACTATGCAGCCCGGCCACCTTCACGATCGCCCCATCCGGCGCCAGGCTGCCCTTCAGCCCCACCACACCGCCAGTCGCCGAAATCGGCCGGGACACCGGATAGATCACGTCCTGATCCGTCGGAAACACCACGTCCTTATGGTTTTCCGCCAGCGTCTTCCCCGTAACGGTCAGACAATCGCCATGCAGCAGCCCGCCATCCAGCAGAGCCTTTATGATCACCGGAATGCCGCCAACATTATGCACATCGAAAGCCACATACTTGCCGCCCGGCTTCAGGTCGGCGATGTACGGCGTCCGCCGCATGATCTCCACCACGTCGTCCATCGTGAAACGAATGCCCGCCTCATGCGCCAGCGCCGGCAGGTGCAACCCGGCATTGGTCGACCCACCCGTCGCCCCCACCACCACCGCCGCGTTCTGCAGCGCCTTCAGGGTAACAATATCCCTGGGCCGGATCCGCTGCTCGATCAGGTTCATGACCGCCCGCCCGGACTCCGCGGCAAACCGATCCCGTTCCTCATACGGCGCCGGAGACCCCGCCGATCCCGGCAGCGCCAGCCCGATCGCCTCCGACACCGTCGCCATCGTGTTGGCGGTGAACTGCCCGCCGCACGCCCCCGCCGAGGGACACGCCGCACATTCCAGCTCGTGCAGATCCTCGTCCGACATGGTGCCCATGGCGTGCATCCCAACCGCCTCGAACACATCGACAACCGTGACGTCCCGCCCCTTGAACCTCCCGGGCAAAATCGACCCGCCATACATGAACACGCTCGGCACGTTCAGCCGCAGCATCGCCATCATCATGCCCGGCAACGACTTGTCGCACCCCGCCAGCCCGACCAACGCGTCATAGCAGTGCCCGCGCACCGTCAGTTCCACGCTGTCCGCGATCAGATCCCGCGACACCAGCGACGACTTCATCCCCTGATGACCCATGGCGATCCCGTCCGTCACCGTGATGGTGGTAAACTCCCGAGGCGTTCCACCCGCCTCAACCACGCCCTTCTTCACCGACTGAGCCTGCCGGTTCAGCGCGATGTTGCACGGCGCCGCCTCATTCCAGCAGGTAGCGACGCCAACGAACGGCTGATCGATCTCATCCTCCGTCAGCCCCATCGCATAATAATAGCTGCGATGCGGCGCTCGGCTCGGCCCGACCGTCACATGGCGGGACGGCATTTTCGATTTATCCCAACGCCTGGTCAGCATGGCCGTTTCCCTTCACCTGGTATCAATCCGCCGCTTATAGCGATCCCGCGCGGAACGCCCAAACCCCGGCGTGTCATCCACCGGCCGGCCGCCCCCCACATCACCTTCAACGGTTATTACAGAATCTTTATAATACCTCGTGAGGGCACGCTGAGAACCGCCGACAACCTGGACGTGCGCGCGCCGGGGCGCCACTACCGCAACGAGCTCGAAAGATCCCCGCCGCCCATCGTAGAGTGCAATCCAAGCACCACCCAATAAATTTACCGCCCAAAGACTTCAGATTTTCGGTATCGCCCGCTCCGCCAACGACATCGCTAACAGGATAATTGCCTCTTACTTAATTGTGTATTGTCGTATCATTATCGCGCACTAATCTGGGCCACGGCGTAGAATTCAGACAAGAGGATACCAGTCCCA
>JAQGHW010000018.1 GCA_028291505.1 Rhodopila sp.
AACGTCTGATCCGGCGCAACGAAAACACCATGCGCGCGGGGAAAAATGCCCTCACCCCAGGCACGCAGGAAATTGCCGTCGCGGTCGAACACGATCATCGGATGCTCGCCACGGTTGAAGACGTAGACATTGTCTTTGCTGTCCACGCCGACGCCGCCGATTTCCTTGAACGACCAGCCGGCAGGCAGTTTCGCCCAATTTTCCACCGGCTCATATACGTAGTCGCCGCCGCCCATGGTGACCATGTCCGTTCCCCTTTCTTGTTTGGTTGGGGAAGCTTGTCACGGGATCAACCGTTCGGCCAGAGCAGCGGGACCGACACGATTACTTACGGCAACGCCAGCGCACCGCCATCGATCGGCAACGCGTGGCCGGTGATGCCGCGCGCCTCTGGCCGCAGCAGCCAGATCGTTGCATCTGCAACCTCCCCGGCGGAGGCGATCCGTCCGGTCGGCACGCCTGCCGCGGCCTGTTCCGCCGTGATGCCCAGTTCAGCATAGCGCTGCGCCGCCATGTCGGTATCCACCCACCCCGGACACAGTGCATTCACCGTGATCCCGCGCGCCGCCACCGCTAACGCCAGAGCACGGGTGAAGCCCACGACCCCGTGCTTGGCGGCGCAGTAGGCAGTCTGGTCCGGCACTCCGCGCAGCCCCAGCACCGAGGCGATATTGACGATCCGTCCCGTCCCATCCGGCAACAGCGGAAGCGCCGCCTTGCAGCAATGATACGTGCCATGCAGGTTGGAATCGATGATCGCGTGCCACAGCGCATCGTCGCCATCCAGCCGGTTTGCCCCAGCGGTCCCGGCACAGTTGACCAACGCGTCGACCCGATCCAGGCCGCCGAAGACCGCCCGAACCGCGACCGCGTCGGCGACGTCACAGTGGATAAACCGATGCGGAGAAGGCACCGCCCGCCGACCCAGCACCAGCACGTCCCAGCCTTCCAGCGCCAGCCGATCCGCCACCGCGCGTCCGATGCCGCGTGTGCCGCCGGTGACGACGGCGTGCCTCATTGCGCGGTTCCGCCGCCATCGACGGGAAGCACCACGCCGGTGATGAACGATGCGGCATCCGAGGCCAGGAACGCCACCGCGGCGGCGATTTCGGACGGATCGGCGAAGCGCCCGAGCGGCACGCTGGATTTGTAGGCATCGGCCGAGGAAACCGGAAATTGGTCCGGATATTTGGCCGAAAGATCGCCGATTACGGTCGCCAACATCGCCGTGTCGGTCGAACCCGGCGCAATGCAGTTGACCCTGATACCGAACCGCGCCCAGTCCAGCGCCGCCGATCGGGAAAGTTGAGCGATCGCCGCCTTCGACGCGCCATAGGCCGCGCTGACCTGCTTACCGATCAGCGCCTGATCCGAAGCAATGTTCACGATCGAACCCCGCCGCCGCTCGGCCATCCCCGGCAGCACCGCGCGCATCAGCGCATAAGCGGCCAGGAAGTTGACCCGGAACACCCGCTCGACTTCCGCGAGCGAGGTCTCCAGCACGGTCCCTAGCACAGTCACACCGGCATTGTTGACCAGGATGTCCACCGGCCCCCGCTCGGCGACCAGTGCCGCCAGCCTGCCCTCCAGCGTGGCGGTCTCGGACAGGTCGAAGTCGGGCAGATCGAGGCCGATCACCTCCACGCCGTCGCGCGACAGTATCTCGAAGATGGCGCCGCCGATGCCGCCACGATGTCCGGTGACGATCGCCCGCCGGCCGGCCAATCCGAAACTCAATTCCGCACCCATCTTGCCTCCCCACGTATCGGTGCCATTCTCGCCGCCCCACACATTGGGAAGGAAACCCTCTTCATGCGTCGACTGGCCGTGATCCTGTCCCTGCTGCTTGTCTCCGGCGTCGCCCGTGCGAACGACAAGGTCGTCTTCGGATTGGACTGGAAAGCCGAGGCAGAATACGGCGGCTACTACCAGGCCGTTGCCACGGGCATCTATGCGAAGCACGGGCTGGACGTGACGATCCAGCAGGGTGGCCCGCAGGTCAACCATACGCAGCTGCTGCTGGCCGGGCGGCTGGATTTCAATATCTCGTCCAACTCCTTCCTGGCGTTGAACTTCGCCAAGGAGAACATTCCTTTCAGAGCGATCGCCGGAATGTTCCAGAAGGACCCGGTGGTGCTGATCGCTCATCCGAACCAGGGGAACGACAGTTTCCCGGCGCTGAAGGGCAAGCCGATCATGATCAGCGCCGATTCGCGGGTCGGCTGGTGGACGTTCCTGAAGGCGAAGTTCGGCTACTCGGACAGCCAGATCCGGCCCTACACCTTCAATCTGGCGCCGTTCCTGGCTGACAAGACGGCGGTGCAACAGGGCTATCTGGGATCCGAACCGTTCTCGATCAAAGAACAGGCGCATTTCGAACCCGTCGTGCTGCTGATGGCCGATGTCGGCTTCAAGGGCTACGCCAGCATGATCGCCACGTCGGACAAGAAGATCGAGCAGCAGCCGGACCTGGTGAAGCGGTTCGTCGATGCCTCGATCGAGGGCTGGTATGCCTACCTCTACGGTGACCCGGCGCCGGGCAACACCCTGATAAAACAGGCCAATCCGGAGATGAACGATGCGCTGATCGCCTACGGGATCAGCTCGATGAAGTCGCACGGCATCCTGGATTCGGGCGACGCCCTGACGCAGGGAATTGGTGCAATGACCGCCGAACGCTGGGCGGATTTCTACCAGGCCACTTCGGACGCGGGTGTGTATCCGAAGGGCCTCGACATCACCAAGGCCTACACGTTGCAGTTCGTGAACCAGAAGGTCGGAATGGATCTGAAGCATTGACACTGTCCACTTGTGTCATGGCCAGGCTTGGTATGGCCTCGTGCTCACCGTCATGGCCGGGCGTATCCGGGCCATCCGCGCACCATCGATCCGGGCGAATGGTTGAGACCCTCCCGACCATGACGGCGAAAAGAACGCTAGCGCCATTGGGGCCAGGCCCGGCCCATGCCGCTGCGGATATTGCCCCCCCGTGCTGACCGTCAGCCATGTCGGCCGCCGCTTCCCCGGCGGAATCGAGGCCCTGCGTGACACCTCCCTCCGCCTGGATGAAGCCGATTTCGTCGCCCTGCTCGGCCCATCCGGCTGCGGCAAATCGACCTTGCTGCGGCTGATCGCAGGATTGGACCAACCGGACGATGGCAAACTGGCATGGGACGGCAGACCACCCGCACCCGGCGACATCGGCTATGTGTTCCAGGACGCCACTCTGCTTCCATGGGCAACCGCCGAGGACAACGTGTTCCTGCCGCTGCGCC
>JAQGHW010000027.1 GCA_028291505.1 Rhodopila sp.
TTGCGCAGTTGTAGCGCATTCCTGATGATGGAGTCGAAGCGCTCTCGTAGCGTATCCGGCACGAGCCCCTGCGACACGAACTGTCCAACGACGACCCGCTTGCGCTCATGCACGATGAGCTCCCCCAGGATCAGCAGAGGCAGCGCGATCAGAAGGCGGACGTGCGTTTCGATATCATAGAGGAACGGGACTTTGACGGCAGTGCCCGCGATCATGCCGGTCACGACGGACAGAACCAGCAACGGCATCCAGGCAAAAAGTGAAATAACAACGATCCGCCGACGTAGCAGCTCCAGGGCACTGCCGGTGAGGAATGTGCCCGGAATAGCCATCCCAGTCATTTGCCAGCTCTGCGATCTGCCCGGCACCCACCGGGTGATGATTGCGGCCGGTCAACAGGGACGCCCGGGTGGGCGAACACATCGCCGTAGTGTGGAACCGGTTGTATGCAATCCCTTCGTTGACGATGCGATCCATCGTCGGGGTGTCAACTTCACCACCGAACGTGACCGGCAGGGCGGGTCCTGCGTCGTCGATCAGCACGATGAGAATATTCGGCGCCTCTGCAGGCAGCCGCCGAGGAGTCACACGTTGCTTATAAACCGACTCCTGCATCGTGCGCCCAGCAATACTGGCAGACGGTGTCGGCGGGAACGGCAGAATATCTTGCTTTCCTGGTTTATCCTTCGGGCCAGCCATTCTACATCCTCCTGATCGTCCGCATAGCCGCCGCTGAGGTGCTGGACCTTCGTCCATTGACGCCACAACCCAGATGCACGAAGCCAATAAAGCTACTGAGAAGAAGATCGAGCTATGCAATTTCGGCTACAATCGCCGGGCCGATGCTAACGCCGACGTGATCCGCTGAATCTCCTGGCACTGCCGTCGAAAGCGGCTCCAGCCCGAAGAGATACCCTGGTATCTGGTCCAATGTGTTATTGTAGACGAGGTTCTAGTGAGCCCATTCCTCCGTGGCATCGAAGCCCAGAAGCTCGGGCCGGTATTCAAAGTGCATCGTGTCGAAATGCGCCCAGCGGCCGCCCCAGATGAAACCGTGCCGCTCGAAGACGGCGACTATTTCGGGCGGGACTCGATTTACATATACTCCGACGTCGCCGGCAGGTCGGTGCCACAGCCAGTAGTCCGCAAAGCTTGGGTTGATATCGATCGCCGCACCCCAGCCGTGCATGCTGGTTTGACCGGTGTCAGCAACGTGCCGACAAACATAGGTGCCGCCCAGCGGGTAAAGATATCTCTTGGCCTTCGCGGGCAATTCGTCCAGTTCGCGCGAGATCGCTGCCAAGTGCCGATCGATCCCGTTGACCGACGTGACGGGAACGACATGCCCCCACGTATGCGGTAGCCAGACCACGGGCACAAGCCTCGGCGTCACCTGACCCCGCCTGCAGTCACCATACATCTTGTCGAAGAACGCTCTGTTGCGAACACGGCCCGGATCCTGTTGCGGCGCAGGCAGAAGCGCCCCGCCCGCAGGATACGCCAACCGCAATTGATCGAGGATAGAGCCGTGGCGGAGTTGCTCCTCTATGCTCTTGTCGGGAAGCCCGTCATCCACCGGCATGCGTGTGCCATCGCGCCAGATCAGATCAACGCCGTCGAAGCCAACGAGAGCGTCCGGGTAGGCACGCAGCAGGTTATCCATCGAGGCTGCGAGGCTCGGCCCCGTGGTGACCAGTAGCAACCAGGTGATCGCCACACAGAGGCTCCGTTGGCCGACGGTCAAGACGCCTGACCGGCAATCAGATCGCCGACCTTGCGACGCAGCGTGTCGATTCCGGTGTCCCGATGGCGCGTTGGATGCACGCGGTTGGTCAGTAACGTCCAGGCCAGCCCACGTGCGGAATCGATCCACACCCCGGTGCCGGTGAAGCCGGTGTGACCGATGGTTTCCTTCGAGCAGGCGTTGCCGCCGGACCATCCTTCGTGACGCGCTTCCCAGCCCAGACAGCGTGTTGCCGTTTGGCGCGTGCGGACTTCGGACAGCCACGGATCGACGCCTTGCAGAAGGCGCTGCGCCGCGTCGAGGATCCCGTCGATCGTACCGAAAAGACCGGCATGCCCGGCGGCGGCGCCCAGCGCGAACGCATTTTCGTCGTGGACCTCGCCGCGCATCATGCGGCCACGCCAGGTGCAGCGCTCAGTGGCCGCAGTTTCGATTGGGTCCGGGTGCCAGGTCAATCCTGAGGGCGGTTCCAGATCGGCCAGCCTGCATCCTTTCAGTCGCTCGATGGCAATGCCCAGCAGCATGAAATTGATGTCGGAATAGACGGGTGGCCCTGCCTGCCACACGCGCTGAAGGATGAAGGTGCGCAGCATGTTCGGGTCGAGACCGTAGGTGTAGAGCGGCTCGACGGCGGGTAAGTGGGTCTGATGGCACAGGCATTGACGGAACGTCAGGCGGCGCTCCGCGGCGTCCCGATGGTATTGCCGCAGATCTGGAATGGCCCTGGTCAGCGGGTCGTCGAGCGTGATGTAGCCCTGGGATACGAGGTGCAAGATCGTGGGCGTCGTGAACAGCACCTTGGTGAGCGACGCGAGATCGAACCACGTCGCGCGACACATCGGCGCGGGATCCGGTTCGCGCTGCGCTAGGCCGAACACCTCCACCGCCCGATCGCCGGCTGTCGTGACGACGCCGAGGGCGGCGCCGGGTATCTGAGCGGGGACCGCCTGGACAACGGGCACCGCCGCGGCGACGAGCATTGCGGCAGCGGTCACACGAGGCGACCTGCATGACAAGAGTTTCGCATTGCCTCGTATAGGATCCTCCGCGGATGGGACCTGCCGGTTGCGTCTGACCTGGTCTTGCCGCTTGGTTGTACGATCCTGGGAGGCTAGGCAATTTCACGTGCGCGCGCCAATCCGAACATTTTACTTTTTGATGTTTTTCCTCGTGGGGTGCGCAGCGAAGCCGCCGATGGTTGAGGAATCCGACGTGAAGCCGACGGCTGCGCACTTCTTCACTGAGGCCGGACACTCGCCGCCGTTTGCGCGGATGCCCTACGAGGCGTTCAGCCGCGCAGATGCGGTGGCGATCGCGGAGCAGGAATGGCGCCTGTTCGGCGAGCGTGTGGATGACGATCCTCCGCCGCCCCCTGGCGGCTTCGACCCGGCGCCAGGCGACGACCCTGCACGAGCGCCCGGTCATTGGGAGCGGATCGGGGAGTATTGGTGGCTCGGCCAAGATGTCGATCGTCGCGAGTCAGCCTGGACAGGGATGCATGATGAGAATGGCCAGGAAATCGACGAGAGCCGCGATGACTATTACGCGTGGTCGGCTGCGTTCATCAGCTATGTCATGAGGACAGCGGGGGCTGGAGCGCGCTTCCCCTACTCGCCTTCACACTACGTCTATATCAACACCGCCAAGGAAATGAAGTTGGGCCGCACGTCGGGCTGGGCGGTGGTGGCAGAGCGGGCGGACGAGTACGCGCCACTGCCGGGTGATCTCATCTGTTACTCGCGCGGAAAGTACAAGATGACTTACGAGAAGCTTCCGCAGCGTCGGTTCGCCGGGCATTGCGACATGGTTGTCGCTCGGGACACGGCGCAGATCAGCGTCATCGGCGGGAACGTCGATCATGCCGTCACGATGAAGCACGTGCCAGTTTCGACGGATGGGCGGCTGGCCGAACCCGGCGACCGCGTGCTTGACGCGCGCTATCCTTGGTTCGTCGTACTCAGAATCTTTTATGATCGTTAGCCTGCCCCTTTCGCAGCTTCTGCCCAAGCTGCACGCCGTCTTCCTGCCGCTGCGAATAAACCTTCTCGTTGCTCAGGGACGTTTTGAGGCGGTGTATTTCGTTGAGAGCGGTTGGGCCTCAATCGGGCTCAACTGAATGACGGCACACATGCTGAAGTCGGGCTTATCGGCCTAACCCGAAAGACTGCGGTG
>JAQGHW010000125.1 GCA_028291505.1 Rhodopila sp.
CGGAAACCCGAACTTCGCCTCGTTCGGTAAACTTGAGCGAGTTGGAGATCAGGTTGCGCAGGATCTGGGCCACCTTAGCCTCGTCGGTGAACAGCGCCGGGCAGTTCGTCGGCTCCTCGAAAGTCAGCTCCACGGCGTCGTTCTGCTGCAACGGCTTCATCACGCCCCGCAGCGCGCCGAACAACTCGCTGACGGTGAAGTACCGCGGCCGGATCTCCAACTTCCCGGCCTCCACTTTCGCCAGATCCAACAGGTCGTTCACCAGTTCGGTGAGGCTTTCCGCCGAGCGCCGCACGTAAGTAACCTGGCGTTCCTGCTCCGCGGTCAACGGCCCGTCGGTGCGATCCATCAGCAGCCGCGACAGCGCCAGGATCGAGTTCAGCGGCGTGCGGAATTCGTGGCTCATGTTCGACAGGAACCGCGACTTCAGTTCGCTGGCCTGACGCAACTGTTCGGCGCGCTCGTCCAGCTCCGCATACAGCGCAACGACACCGCGGTTGGTGTCCTCCAGCTCGATGTTGAGCCGCACCAGCTCTTCCTGGCGAGTCCGCAGTTCCGCCAGGCTGGCAATCAGCTCGGTGTTCTGGGTTTGCAGTTCGACGACGGGACTGGGCGCGACGCCATTGCCAAGAGCGCCGACGATCCGGGCGATATCGGCGGCCGAGCTCACCGCGCCATCGGGCAGGCGACGCGACAGTGTCACGGTTGTGCCACCCGGTCCGTTCGGGCCCGCCGGTCCGGTGACGATGGTAAATTCATCTACCAGGCGCCGGGCGCTGGGGATGCCCTGGCCAGCGGTGAGCCCGTCCATCACAGCTTCGAGGTCTGGGATGCCGGGGCCATTGTCGGATACCCGCACGCACAGCGACACCGTCGGCGTGCGGGTGATCGCGAAGGCCACCCGGCCGCCCCCAGCGTAAGTGATGGCGTTGCGGGAAATCTCGGACACCGACGCCGCCAGCCGGGTCTGACTGGATGCGTCCAGACCAGCGAGCGCGGCCACCTGCCGGGCGCGGTGACGCGCAACGACAATGTCCTCGGGTTGGCCCAGGGCAACAGTGAGAAGCGGCCATTCCATCGGTTCAGCCCTTCCACACGACCACGGAGGCATCATCCCGGCCGCGAGCATGATCGCGATACAGTACGCCCGCGATCAGGGTGGGGTCCAGTACGAACAGCCCCGGATGACCTTCCGGCGACCAGGATGTGGTAAGACCGTCGGAGAACATCACCAGCACAGGTCGATTGTGGATCGGATAGTGGAATTCCTGCATCCGGCCGGCAGTGTGTCCGGCGGTGCCGCTGTGCGAGACCATGCGCCGTGTACCGCCGGTATCGGTGATGAAGCCGGCGATATTGCCGATGCCGCCATAGGTGACCCGCCGCGCCACCGGATCGATCGAGGCCGTCGCCACCGCCGCGCCCCGTGTCGGGCGAAGGCCTGCATGAAGGATGGCCAAAGCAGCGGCTGGTTTCGCCTCCAGGTGCTTCTGAAACAGCCGCGTCGCTTCCAGCGAGGCGGCGGCGGCATGCGGGCCATGGCCAAGGCCATCGGCGAGAAGAACGCCAATCGTGCCGTCCGCCCGAACGACGATCGCCGCCGCGTCGCCGCAGACGGTTTCCCCCGATTTCGGCACGCACAGCACGGCGGTGGTGCGGGGAGTGCCGGAACCGATGGTGCGGGCAGCGCCCGGTTCAATGGTGCGAGCAGCGCCCGGTTCAATGGTGCGGCCAGCGCCGGAACCAATGGTGCGGCCAGCGCCGGAACCAATGATGCGGCCAGCGCCGGAAGCGACCTCCCGGCCCATGCGCACAAGAACGGCGGTGCCGCTGCCTCGGACAGAGTGGATCAGCACCTCGTCCGCCAACCGTTTGACCGCGCCGAGCCCGTTACCGCTGGTGCCCCCGGTGGAGTAACCGTCGCGCAGACAGGCGGCGACGTCAGCCATGCCGGCGCCTCGGTCCAGGGCCATGATTTCGATGCCGCTCGGCCAATGCGGGTCGGCGCCCACCAGTAATTCGCCGCCGCCGCCATGACGCAGCAGATTCTGCGCCAGTTCCGTCACCACTATCGCGACCCGGCCGCCCTGCGTTTCGTTGTAACCCAACCCCGCGGCCAGCCCAACGACCCGCCGCCGGGCGGTCGCAACATCGGTCGGATCGCGAACGGGCAAGGCTTCCATGGGCGCTACTTCCAACGCGCAATGGTCACCATGGTGCCTTTTCCCGGTGTTGAGACGATGGCAAACTCGTTGCACAACCGGCGGGCCCCGCCCAAGCCGAGGCCCATACCCTTGCCGCTCGTGTAGCCGTCCTTCAACGCCAGTTCAATGTCCGCGATACCCGGCCCATTGTCCTCGAAGACGATCCGAACGCCGCGCCGGGCGCCATTCTGCACAATGTCCATGACCGCCTGACCGCCCTTGCCATAATCGAGTGTGTTGCGGGCAAGCTCGCTGGCCGCGGTCACGACCTTCGTCTGGTCAACCAGACCAAGCCCCGCCTCGATCGCCAATCGCCGCACTTCCTGGCGAACCCGTACAACATCCTCGCCGTTGCGGATGGGCACCGTACTACGAGCCACCCTCATCCTCATATTCTGAGATCGGGTACCCGTCGTCGATACGGCGCTTGATCATCGCCATGCCGCGCTCCGCGTTCAGCGCGGTTCGCACCCCCGGCAGCGAAAGGCCGAGTTCGACAAGGGTGATGGCAACGGCTGGCCGCATGCCGACCACGACCGTGTCGGCGTCCAGCACCTTGGCGATCATGGCGATGTTGCCCAGCGTCCGCCCAATGAAACTGTCAACGATTTCAAGCGCTGAGATGTCGATCAGCACACCCTTCGCGCTATACTCGACGATCCGCGTGGTAAGGTCTTCCTCCAGCGCCAGGGCCAGCCGGTCGTGCATGTCGACCTGGATGGTGACGAGCAGAGCCTCGCCCAGCTTCAGGATGGGAATACGGTCCATCGGCCTGGCCTCACGCCGGGTCGGCTGGCACGGCGCGCCGCTGGTTGACCACCATCTTGCCCAGGCGGCGCAGCGCCAGCGCGAAGGCATCGGACAGGTTCGCCTTGGAAACGACGTTCAGTTCGACGCCGAGATGCACCATGGTCTGGGCGATCTGCGGGCGGATGCCGCTGATGATGCAGTCCGCACCCATCAGCCTGGCGGCAGCAACGGTCTTCAGCAGATGCTGCGCCACCAGCGTGTCGACCGTGGGAACGCCGGTGATGTCGATAATGGCGATATCCGCTTCGTAGCGGACAATACTGTCCAGCAGGTTCTCCATCACAATCTGCGTGCGGGCCGAATCCAGCGTGCCGATCAGCGGCAGCGCCAGGATCCCCTCCCACAGCTTGACCACCGGAGTGGAAAGTTCCGAAATTTCCGTCTGCTGCCGCAGGATCACCTCTTCCCGCGCCCGCTGGAAGGTCTCCATCATGAACAGGCCGAGCAAATCGATCAGCTCGCTCATCGTAACGATATCGCTGGCAAGGCGCTCAGGATCGGACGCAAGGACAATGCGCAGACGGGCGAACAGCGGCTGCTTCAGCGACAGGATGAACGTCGCGGCCTCGGTCGGCGAGAAGCCCTGCAGCGCCCGGGTCCGCGACACATCGGCAAGGACGTCCCGAAGCGGAGCGAACGCTGAAGTGTCGATGTCCGTGAGATTGCCTTCACGGCAGGCCTGCGCCAATCTGGTAACGATGCTTTCGCACTGCGCTTCGAGTTCCGCCGCCGGCAGCCTGCCATCCGGCGATGCTTTAAGGCTGGTGAGCCAGTCGCTTATGATGTGTCTGACGGAGTCCGACAGAATGCCAGGAAGCCGAGAGGCAGATAGCTTGGCCATGATTGTGCTTGGTCCTGTATCGAGACCGCACAAAACTACGGTATCGAACGAAAATAGCCAGACTATGGGAACGGTTCTCACACGGCCGTGATCACATTCCGCAAATTGTCGCAACTTTTCGTTCGTGACGACAAAAAACGAGGAGGAAAAGACAGTGCCTGATCCGAATAATCGCTATGACCTGACCGCCGCGCGCACCCATGGACGTCCCGGACGCGAGATCCGTCCGCGCAGCCTGACGATCGATATCCACTCCCACGTCCAGGTGCCCGCCGCTGCCGACTACGCTCGACCGCATCTGAAGCCCGATCCGCGGGCCAGCTCCTATACCGAGGAAACCCGCATCCTGACCCGCAAGCAGGATGAAGACCGGACGCCGAACCTGGTGGACCTGGCGCTGCGGATGCGCGACTTCGACGCAATGGGACTGGATGCGCAGGTGATCAGTCCGGCCCCGCCGCAATGTTATTACGCAGTGCCGCCCGAGGTCGGCATCCGGGCGGCCAGACTGGTCAACGACGGCGTTGCGGCGATCGCCGCGAAGATGCGCAATCGAATTCCCGCGGCGCTGGGATCGGTGCCGCTGCAGGCCGGCGGCGCGGCGGCTGCCGAAGAGCTTGACTACGCGATAAAGACCCTGGGCCTCAAAGGCGTCGAGGTGCTGGCCCATGTCGGCGATCTGGAACTTTCGGACCCATCCTTCGAGCCCTTCTGGGCCAAGGCCGAGTCGCTCGGGGCCATCGTGTTCATCCATCCCGCCAGTTTCACCGAACCCCGCCGGTTCGGCCGGTTCTACTTCAGCAACGTCATCGGCAATCCACTGGATACGACCATGGCGCTGCATCATCTCATCTTCGACGGAGTGCTGGAACGGTATCCGAATCTGAAGATCATCGCCTCACATGGCGGCGGCTATCTGCCGGCGTACTCGGGGCGTATCGATCATGCCTGGGGCGCGCGAAGCGACGCCCACGGCGCGTTGCCGAAGCCGCCAAGTTACTACCTGAAGAAGATTTACCTCGATACCATCGTATTCACCCCGGAACAGTTGGAGGCCTTGGTCAAGCTCTTCGGAGTAGAGAAGATCCTGCTGGGAACAGACTATCCCTACGACATGGGCGAGTACGACCCGATCGGGCATATCGCTTCGGTAGCATCGTTCAGCGAGGCGGACCGAGCCGCGATTGCCGGCGGCAATGCCAAGGCGCTGTTCGGTTTGTAATACCAGCGGCCCAAAGGGCTGACTGTATGCGCGCAGCGTTGGAGTGGCGGCTGCACGGGAAATCAATAAGATACCAGCGGCCCGCCAATTCCACGAAGAGTCAATACTTCGATCCGCTGGTATGAGTTGGAACTGGCGCGGAGCTACCAAGTAGTCGGTCCCGCCGCGAACCGCGGATGGTGCGAATTCCAAATGCAACTGCCCCGGGGATTCGGCCGGACCCCTACGAAGCCTGCGGCGACGCCGCCAGCAGTTGCTCAATCGGGTCCCATACAAAGGCGGTCTGCGCGACCGTCTGACCAGCAATCTGTATCGTCTGTTCGGCCACGGATTTGCCACCCAGCCGCTGGTAAAACCAACGGCTCGGGTTGTCGCGCAAGACCCAGAGAAAGGCCGACTTGCAGCCGATATCAACAAGATGCCCGGCCGCCGCCCGCATCAGCCTGCGCCCGACACCACGCTCCCGCCAATCATCCAGGACGTAGAGGGTTTCCACCTCCCCTTCCGCGAGACGTCTGCCGGCGATTTCGGCATGCCTCGCCCGCCCCGCGGTGGTGAAGCCAATAATCCGAGGACCACTGCCAGTCGGCACATCGACGCCGGATGCCGTCGCAACCGTCACGCCGGTCCCACCGCGGATCGCCGCATCATAGAACGCCGCCTGACGGGACACCGACATCTTGGCGAGGAACGCGTCGGGAAGAATCCCCGGATAGGTGCTGCGCCACGCCGCGACATGGACCGCTCCAATGGCGATCGCATCCGCGACCTTCGCTTTACGCAGCGAAATCAAGCTGTACGCTCCAACACCGCGGTAAAGAAACCATCGGTGCCGTGGCTGGCCGGCGTCAGCGACAGGAAATCGCCGCTGTTCGGCGGCGGTTGATCCAGCGGCCAGGCGCGGACCAGGGGGACGACGGCAAAATCGGCATGTCGAAGCAGGAAGCTGGTCACCTGAGCCTCGTTTTCCTCTTCCAGAAGCGAGCAGGTAGCGTAGACCAATCGTCCGCCCTTGCGAACCAAAGTCTGCGCCGCATCGAGTATGCTCGCCTGTTTGGGAAGCAATTCACCAAGATCGCTCTCCTTAAGGCGCAGCCGAGCATCCGGGTTGCGGCGCCACGTGCCGGTCCCCGTGCATGGCGCGTCGATAAGCACCCGATCGAACGTGCCCGCCCGCCGCTTCAGCCATTTGTCCCCCGCTTCCACCAGGTGGCGTTCGACGTTATGCACCCCGGCGCGGCGCAAACGGCGGACCGCTCCATCCAGGCGTGGGGCGGAGACGTCGCAGGCCACGATCTGGCCGCGGTTTTCCATCACCCCGGCCAGGGCCAGGGTCTTGCCCCCCGCCCCGGCGCACCAGTCCACCACGCGCATCCCGGGCGCAGCACCCACCATGGCGGCAACGAGCTGACTGCCCTCGTCCTGGATCTCGATCAGGCCGGACTGGAATGCGGGACCGCTGGTGACCGGCCGACGGCCGTCGATCCGCAACCCCCAGGGCGAGATCTTGGTCAATTCAGCCTCCCACCCCTCGGCCGCCAGCGCGGCTTTCGCCTGGTCGCGATCCCCCTTCAGCAGGTTCACCCGCATGTCGAGAGCAGCAGGCTGCGAAAGCGCCGCCATCTCGGCGGGCAGACTGCTGCCGAAACGTGCGGCCAGACGCGGCAACAACCAGTCCGGGATTTCGAGGCGGATCGCGTCGGGCATGGTGGGGTGATCGATCGTGTGGTCTTCTATTTTTGCCAGAATGCCTAATTCGGGTCGGTCCAATGGCGCGGCGGCAAACTGTCCGCCGGAAAAACTCTGCTGGACGCCCGATTTGCTCCACCCTTCCAGCAGCAGGGAGGCGGCAACCAGCAGGCGCGCGGATTTGGGGGCATCGCCAAGCCACCACCCAAGGCGCCGGCGGGCGCGCAGAATCGTCCAGACGCGTTCGGAAACAGCGCGGCGATCACCGGAGCCGATGTAGCGGCGCATGCGGAAAAAATCGTTGGCGACGGCGTCCGCTGGTCGTTTGGGCGCGCCCTCGATCACCTCCAGCAGGTCGATCGCGGCGGCGATCCGTGCAGAGGGGGTCAAGCCAGCAGGTCGGGCGATGCCGACAAATGAGGCAATTCAGTCACCGTTGCCTTGGAACACAAAGCGGTCCCGATACACCGCGCTGTCCAGTTTGACCACGGTAATCGCTGTCGGAGGAAGCGAACGACAGGCGCACCAGCCTCTCCCCTGCGTCATAGCTGTGCTTGGTGTGGCAACCTGCGTCCTGCGGCGCGGGCGGCGTCGGAGCAGCAATGGGCCGGGGAGACCTCCCGCAAGCAGTGTGGTTTGAGCCTCCCCTCCCCCAATCGTTCGCCCCGCGGGCAACGATGTGCACAATGCCAGATCCGTCAGTTCGCCGCGGAACCACCGGCGAGACCCGAACGGCACCTACGCCAGATGGCACGCCACGCGATGTCCCGGTTGGACCTCCCGCAGCGCTGGTTCCTCGGTTCGGCAGCGGTCCTGCACCAGCGGGCACCTTGGGTGAAAATGGCAGCCGGGGGGACGGTTGATCGGGCTGGGAACGTCGCCCATCACGTGTTTCTTGTCGCGCCGGATCGCGGGGTCAGCCACCGGAACCGCCGCCATCAGAGCCTGGGTGTACGGGTGCAGCGGCCGGGCGAAAATCGTTGCTTTGTCGGTATGCTCGACAATCCGGCCCAGATACATCACCGCGACGTCGTGGCTGACATGCTCCACCACCGCCAGGTTGTGCGAAATGAACAGATAGGACAGGCCATCCTGCGCCTGCAGATCCATCAGCAGGTTGATCACCTGTGCCTGGACCGACACATCCAGCGCCGAAACAGGCTCGTCCGCGACGATGAAACGAGGCCCCAGGGCCAGCGCGCGGGCGATGGAAATACGTTGCCGCTGGCCGCCGGAGAACTGATGCGGGTACAGACTCATTTGCCGAGGCTGCAGGCCGACTTTGGCAAACAGCGATTCCGCGGTCTCGCGGCGTTGCGCGGCGTCCGCGATGCCATGGACCATCAGTGGTTCAGCAACAATGTCCCCGGCTCGCTGACGCGGGTTCAACGAGGAATATGGGTCCTGGAAGACAATCTGCATGCGCCGCCGCAATGCGCGCAGCTGTTTAGGCGGCAGGTGCGTAATGTCGCTACCCTCGAAACGAACCGAGCCGCTGGACGGTTCGATCAGGCGAAGGACGGCACGCCCGACAGTGGATTTACCGCAGCCGCTCTCGCCCACCAGGCCCAGGGTGCGCCCCTCGGCGATGCTGAAGCTGATGCCATCCACGGCGTGGACGCGATCGATGACGTTGCCGAACAGGCCGGTGCGAGCGGGAAACGTCTTTCGCAGTTCGCTGACCTCGAGCAGCATGGTCATGTCACCCAGCAGGCCGCCGTGTGACCGGGTCGTTTCGGTTCCAGCGGCGGAACGGTATCCCGGCAGGCCCCGACGGCGCAGGCGCAGCGTGGGGCAAAGGCGCAGCCATGCGGCAGGTCGTGCAAGGGCGGCACGATGCCGGGGATATCCCGCAATCGCGCACCTTCGGCCGCCCCGAAACGAGGAACCGACGCCAGCAGGCCTTGCAGGTAAGGATGGCAAGGATCGGCAAACAGGTCCTTCGTGCGGCCGTCCTCGACCTTGCGTCCAGCGTACATCACGATCATCCGGTCCGCGACTTCGGCGACCACACCCAGGTCGTGCGTAATCAGCACCACAGCGGTACCGAGTTCACGCCGAAGATCGTCGATCAGATCCAGCACCTGGGCCTGGATCGTTACGTCCAGCGCGGTTGTCGGTTCGTCCGCGATCAGCACTTTCGGTCTGCACGCAAGGGCCATCGCGATCATCGCCCGCTGCCGCATCCCGCCGGACATCTGATGCGGGTACTCCCGTGCCCGCCGTTCCGGAGCCGGGATCCGAACCTGCTGCAGCATCTCCACCGCTCGGGCATTGGCCGCGCGGCGGGAGATGTTTTCGTGCAACGAAACCATCTCGGCGATCTGCCGGCCGATGGTCAGCAGCGGATTAAGCGCGGTCATCGGCTCCTGGAAAATCATCGCGATCTGGCTGCCGCGCATCTTCCGCATGCCGGCCTCGCTAAGCCCCAGAAGATCGGTGCCCGCAAGCCTCACCGTTCCGGCCGTGATCTGACCGGGCGGCGTCGGAATCAGCCGCATCAGCGACAACGCGGTCATCGTCTTGCCGCACCCGGATTCGCCGACAATGGCCAGCGTTTCGCCAGCCTCGACACTGAACGAAACATCCTGCACCGCGCGCACGACGCCGGTGCGCGTATGAAACACCGTGGTCAGGCCAGCGACTTCCAGAACCGCGGCCATCAGTCGCCCTGCCTCGGATCGAGAATATCGCGAAGCGCATCGCCAAACAGATTGGCACCGAACACCACCAGGCTGATCGCCAGCCCCGGGAAAATCACCAGCCACGGCGCCGAACGAATATATTCCGCCGCCGATTCGGACAGCATCCGCCCCCACGAAGGATAAGGCTCAGGCACGCCAAGGCCAAGAAACGACAATGAAGCTTCAGTCAGAATGGTGGAACCCAGCTGAGCGGTAGCAAGCACGATCAAGGGAGCGAGTGTATTAGGCAACACATGCACCAGCGCAATCCGCATCCGCCCCATCCCCACCGCTCGGGCGGCCTCCACATAATTCAACTCCCGCAACGACAAAACGTTGGCGCGGATGACCCGGGCAACGTTCGGAATCAACGGGATGGCGATGGCGATGATCGTATTGACCAGGGAAGGACCCAGCGACGCGGTGATGACCAACGCCATCACGAGCAAAGGCAGCGACTGCATGATCTCGGCAATTCGTTGCGTGATAAGGTCGAACCAGCCACCGAGATATCCAGACGCCAGACCAAGCATCGCACCGAAACCGCTGCCGATGCAGGTGGCCCCAAGCGCGACGGCCAGCGAGATGCGCGCACCATGGATCATGCGGCTCAGCATGTCCCGTCCCATCATGTCCGCACCAATGATATATCGGCTGCCGGGCGCGGCAAGTGAGGCTTTTGCGTTGGTCGTCAGCGGATCGAACGGCGCCACTACATTGGCAAATACAGCGGTCAAGACAAAGACGATCAGGATGATCACGCCGGCTACGCCTAAAGGATAGCGGCGGGCGTAGTACAGGGCGTCGTTCATGCGCGTAGCCTTATGCGAGGATCCACGAACATGTAGGCCAGGTCGACGATCAGGTTGACCAGGACGACAATGATGGCGATGAACATCACCAGGTTCTGCACCATCGGATAGTCTCGCCAGCGGATCGCCTCGACCAGGAAGCGCGCCACACCGGGAATATTGAACACCGTTTCGGTAACGATCAAGCCCCCGAAGAGGAAGGCGGTCTCGATGCCGATGGTGGTGATCACCGGCAGGACGGCGTTGCGCAGTGCATGAATAAACGTGACAGCGGGTTCCGACAGCCCCTTCGACCGTGCCGTCCGCACATAATCCTGGCGCAGCACTTCAAGCATCGACGACCGCGTCAGGCGCATGATCAGCGCCGAACTGCGCAGCCCGACGGTCGCGGCGGGAACTCCCAGCATCAACGCAAGCGCCCCCCAGGTTTGCGGCGCCTTGTCGTAGATCGGCAGGATGCCGAACCAGTTGACGAACGCCATCAGGACCAGCAAACCGAGCCAGAACGATGGCATCGACAGGAATGCAAGGCTGAACAGCCGCAGGATGTAGTCAAGCCATGTATTTTGCCTTACCGCGCTGATCACGCCGAACGGCACGCCCGTACAGACCGCAAACAGCAGCGCCAGGCCAGCCAGTCGCGCGGTGATGGGGATGCGCGGAAGGATCTCGTCCAGCACTGGCTTTTCCGACACATAAGAATATCCCAGATCCCCGTGGGCCAACCCCACGATCCAGCGGACATATTGCGTGACCAGCGGCTGATCGAGACCAAGGTCGGCGATGATCTTCTGTTTCTCAGCCGGATCGACCAGGCCCGCCGAATCGAACAGGATGTCGGCGATATTGCCCGGGACGATGCGCAGCAACAGGAATATCGCGACCGACACGCCGAACAGCGTCAGCACCATCAGCCCAAGGCGGCGCAGGGTGTACTCGAGCATGACCGGTCAATGCTCCAGCCAGACATCCTCGAACCGCCAATGGTTGTAGATCGTGTTCTTGGCGATCTTGATGCCGTGGACCCGCGGCCACCAGCAGGTGCCCCCCTTGGCGTGGTAAACCACCGGACGGGCGCCATCCTCCTGCAGCTTCTTGTCGATGTCCCACACCTGCTTCCGCCGGGCGTCGAGATCCTTCGTCTGCGACTGCTCGTGGAACGATTTCTCCAGGTCAGCATTGCAATATGATGTGTAGTTGCGTTCGGAACCACACAGGTAGTTCTCGAAGAACTGCACGTCCGGATCGTCGATGCCGGTGCCTTGCACATTCATGGCGACCGAGAAATCCTTGCGGGCCAGGCGGGCATACCAGACCGACGAATCCAGCGGTTCCAGTTCACCCTGGATGTAGATCGATTTCAGGTGATCGATCAGGATGACGGCAGCGTCTCGGTAGTCTGGAATGTTTCGTGTGGTGACCTTCAGTTGCATCAAGTTGTCCGGCCCGTAGCCGAGCGATTTCATGATGCGGCGGCCTTCATCACGGCTTTTCTCGACGTCCGCGCCATAGCCCGGAACAGTTTCCATGTATTCCTTGGACCACCCCCAAAAGCCTTCAGGCGGCGGCAGGTTGGCACCGCCGACCTCGTACCGGCCACGGCTGAGGATGTCCGAGAAAGCCTTGCGGTCGATCGACAGCACCATCGCCTTGCGGATCTGTTCGTTGTCGAAGGGTGCACGTTCGCGGTTGACCAGCAGGTTGCCCTGGGTTCCGGTGACTTGCAGCACGCACTGAACGGCCGGCGCCTGCTCCTGCAGGCTTTTCGTCAGTTCCGGCGTCAGCTCGCCGGTGAACGTCAGGTCGAATTTTCCCGTCGCCATCGCCAGCAGCATGGTCGACCGGTTCGGGATGATGGTGTACTCGATCGCATCCAGATACGGCAGGCCGGGCTTCCAATAGTTGGGGTTGCGTTCCAGGCGGATCGATTCGTTCTGCTTGAACTCCACGAACTTGAACGGTCCGGTGCCGATCGGATGGGTGCGCATCTCGTTCGCCGGCACATGGCAGGGATACACAGGTGAAAAGCCGCCGGCGAACATCGCCATGATCGATGGCTGCGGGTCGTTCAGGTGAAAGATCACCTGGTTGTCCCCGTTGGTCGCTACGTCCTTGATGTTGAACCACCAGGTCTTGCGCGGGTTTTTCCGCAGCTTGCCGTTGACCTTGCCGGTCAGGATATCCCAGGTGCATTTCACGTCCGCACTCGTGAACGGCTTGCCGTCGTGCCACTGCACACCATCACGCAGCTGGAACGTCAGCGTCCGGTCGCCGTCGCTCAACGCCCAGGATGTGGCCAGGTCGGGCACCACGCGGTCCAGCCGGTTCAGCGGGCTCTCGGGATCGAACACAACCAGGTTGTTGAACACCGCCATGAACGGCATGTCCGTGGAGATCGTCGCCTCCTCCAGTATCGACGCGCT
>JAQGHW010000169.1 GCA_028291505.1 Rhodopila sp.
GAAATGCGAACACCCTGATCCATCCCGCGAGGCCTGTTCCGGCGATTGCGGTAAAGACCCGACCTCCCCGAACACGCCCTGACGATGCTTAGGGCCCCATCCTTCTGGTCGCGCGACGGCGTGCTCCCCCGAACACTGTCGCCCCTGTCCGCGATCGCCGCCGCCCTGACCGCCCGCCGGATCGCGCGTCCGGGCTGGCGGGCCCCGGTCCCGGTGATCTGCTGCGGCAACGTCACCGTCGGGGGCGCCGGCAAGACCACCTTGGTGCTGGACCTCGCACATCGGCTCTCAGACCGAGGCGTCCACATCCTGCTCCGCGGCTACGGCGGAGCCTCACGAGGCACCCACCGCGTGAACCCGGACGATCCCGTTTCGCTGGTCGGTGACGAAGCGCTGCTGCTCGCGAAGGTTGCACCCACCTGGACCGGCCACGATCGCGCCGCGAGTGCGAGGGCCGCACTCCAGGCCGGAGCCAGGATCCTGTTGATGGATGACGGGCTGCAAAACCCGACGCTATCGAAAACCTGCTCCATCCTGGTAATCGACGGCCGCACCGGGTTCGGCAATGGCCGCGTCCTGCCGGCCGGTCCGTTACGCGAACCCGTGGCCGCGGCCGCCGTCCGCTGCCAGGCAGTGGTCCTGATCGGGGCTGACGCGACCCGAACTATCAGCCAGCTGCCGCCAACCCTGCCGGTTCTCCGAACGGACCTCGTCCAGGACCCATCGATCGCCACGCTGGCCGGTCGCAGGGTCGTGGCCTTCGCCGGCATCGCCCTGCCCGAGAAATTCTTCGACCCGCTGCGCCAGGCCGGCGTCACCCTGGTCGCGACCCGCCCCTTCCCGGACCACCATGCCTACACCCCACGCGAACTCGATGGACTGTTGCGGCAGGCACGCGACCAAAACGCCATCCCGGTCACCACGCCGAAGGATGCGGTCCGCCTGCCGCCCGCCCTCCGAGCGCAGGTCACCGTCATCGGCGTTGGCCTGAAGTGGCACGACCCGAACCAAATCGATCAACTTCTCGAAAAGGTGGTCGCCGACACCCCCTCCGTCATGCCTTAATGGGGCATGCACGATCTGGTTTTCCTCTTCGACGTGGACAACACGCTGCTGGACAACGACCACGTTCAGCGCGACCTCGGCGACCACCTCGCCACCCACTTTGGGCAGGCCGCGCGCGACCGATACTTTGCCCTGTTCGAGGATCTGCGCAGCACCCTCGGCTACGCCGACTACCTGGGCGCACTGCAGCGCTACCGGCTGGAGTATCTGCACAACCCGAAGGTCCTGCGCATCGCCAACTGGCTGGTGGACTACCCATTCGCCGACCGGCTGTACCCCAAGGCGCTAGATGTCGTGCGCCATGTCTCGGCGTGGGGCCCGGCGGTGATACTGTCGGACGGCGACGCGGCGTTCCAGCCACGCAAGATCGAGCGTTCCGGCCTCTGGCGGACCTTCGCCGACAACGTGTTGATATACGTGCACAAGGAGCAAGCGCTGGACGACGTCGAACGCCTCTACCCGGCGCGTCGCTACGTCATGATCGACGACAAGCTGCGCATCCTGGAGTCGCTGAAGCAACAGTGGGGCGACCGTGTGGTGACCGTTTTCCCCCGCCAGGGACATTACGCCTTCGACCCGGAGGAGCTTCGCAAACGCAAACCCGCCGACATCGCGATCGACGCGATCGGCGACATGCTGTCATTCCAACGCGACCGCTTCGCCGCCTAGTGTGCTGCCTCGAATTTCGTCGCATTTTGCAGCCCACGCAGGGGACAGGCAGGCCAATGGAAACGCGCAGCGGTGCCCGTGTCATTGTGTCCGTGTCATGGTGTCCGCGTCATGGCCGGGTTTAGCCCCGCCACCCCTGATGTCACGGAACCCCGATCTCCCATCACCCACCAAATAGGACACTCCCAATGTTCATCGCCATGAACCGCTTCAAGGTCCTGCCGGGTGCCGAAGCGGCATTCGAGGATGTCTGGACCTCCCGCGATTCCCACTTGCCCGGCGTGCCCGGCTTTGTCTCGTTTCACCTGCTCCGCGGCCCGGTTCGCGAAGATCACGTGCTCTATTCATCGCACACCATCTGGCGCGACAAGGCAGCGTTCGAGGCCTGGACGACCTCGGACGCCTTCCGTCAGGCCCATCGCAGCGCCGGTGGCAACAAGCCGCTCTACCTGGGCCACCCCGAGTTCGAGGGCTTCGACGTCATCCAGACGGTCGAATAATACCCAAGCCGGCACGACACCCCCTTAGGCCGGCACCCCGATCCCGCGCTCGATAATCGACGTAACCGCCGTGAGCAGCGGTAAACGGGTGCGTACGTCCGTGTCCTGACACGGCGACGGAATGCATCGACCGTCTCAAATTGGTTCGACGCACCGGACGATGCCGCACGCAAGGCAATCCGCGCCGATATCCAGCGCGCCGCCCGGGACGAAGTGGCCTTCATCCCGCTCGGCAGCCACGCCGCCTTTACCGCCACAAGGGCCGACCTGAAGAATCGGGTAAACGGATTCGCGCTGTTCTGGAATCTGCAGCGGCCATGTGTAGAAAGGTCTATGGTATTTCACCGCGCGGTGAGGCACGTTGCACGTGCGTAGCCTGAGACGGCGCATGACAAATGAGAAGACAGGGATACCGAGTGAACACAGGGATACCGAGTACCATGGCCAACGGAATCGATCGCCGGGCTTTCCTGAAGACGGCTGCCGTCGCGGCAACAGGTGCCCTCGCCGCGCCCCGGCTGTCGCTGGCCGCCGACGCCAGGACGCTGCGGTTCATCCCACAGGCCAACCTGGCCAACCTCGATCCGATCTGGACTACGCAATACGTCGTCCGCAACGGTGCCCTGCTGATCTGGGACACGCTGTACGGCGTCAACGACAAGCTGGAGCCGCAGCCCCAGATGTGCGAAGGCCATGAGGCCAGCACCGACTTCAAGACCTGGACCTTCAAGCTCCGGCCGGGTCTGAAATTCCACGACGGCGAACCCGTGCTGGCGAAGGACGTCGTCGCCAGCATCAACCGTTGGATGGTCCGTGACGCGCCAATGGGCGGACCGATCAAGAAACGGACGGACGCGCTGGAAGCGGTCGATGACCTGACCTTCCGGTTCCGGCTCAATCAGCCCTACCCGAAGATGCTCTTCGCGCTCGGCAAAAGCAGCACGCCCTGCCTGTTCATCATGCCGGAACGCCTCGCCGCCACCGACCCGTTCAAGCAAATTTCTGACTACGTCGGCTCCGGTCCGATGCGGTTCAAGAAGGACGAGTGGATTCCTGGGGCCAAGGCCATCTTCGAGAAATTCGACGGCTACACCCCGCGCGCCGAAAAGGCGAACTGGCTGTCCGGCGGCAAGCGGATCAATTTCGATCGTATCGAGTGGCAGATCGTTCCGGATGTCGGCACGGCCGCGGCGGCGTTGCAGAACGGCGAGGTCGACTGGTGGGAGACGCCGTCCCCCGACCTCGTGCCGCTGCTGAAGAAGAACCCGAATGTGGCGGTGGATATCGCCGATCCGCTGGGCAATATCGGCTCGTTCCGGATCAACCACCTGCACCCGCCGTTCAACGACGTGCGCGCCCGCCGGGCCATCCAGATCGCGCTGAGCCAGGAAGACTACATGGGCGCGGTCGTCGGTGACGATCAAACCCTGTGGAAAACGCTCCCCGGCTTCTTCACGCCCGACACGCCGCTGTACACCGAGAACGGCGGCGAACCGCTGAAGGGCAAACGCGACTACGAACTGGCGAAAAAACTGCTGGCGGAAGCCGGCTACAAGAATGAGCCGATCGCGTTGCTCGTCGCGACCGAAGTGCCGATCGTCAAGGCCGAGGGCGACGTGACGGCTGATCTGCTGAAGCGGATCGGCATGAACGTGGACTATCAGGCGCTGGACTGGGGCACGGTAGGCCAACGGCGGGCGAAGAAGGATCCTCCCTCGCAAGGCGGCTGGAATATTTTTCATACCTGGCACGCCGGTGCGGACTGCATTAATCCGGCGCCCTACACCGCGCTGGACGCCAGCGGCGACACCGCCTGGTTCGGCTGGCCGAAGTCGGACCTGGTGCAGGAAAAGATCGCTGCCTGGTACGCCGCGCCCGATCTGGCGGCGGAAAAGGTGGCGATCGCGGAACTGAACAAGGCGGCGATGGACCACGTGGTTTACGTGCCGACCGGATTCTTCAAAGGGTATCAGGCTTGGCGAAAGAATGTATCCGGCGTGGTAAAGGCGCCGTTCCCGGTCTTCTGGGATGTAACCAAGGCGTGAGCAGCGGCATGACAGAACCAGCCCCTCTCTGCCACGGCACAGAACCTGCC
>JAQGHW010000233.1 GCA_028291505.1 Rhodopila sp.
AAGCCCTGCACCCGATTTTCATCCTCGGAAACTAGGAAAATGGCTTCATTCAGATACCAAGCCACCTCGGCGTCAGTGACAAGCGCAGGATTACTCAGGCGGTTCTCGGCGGTTCCATGGCGCACTCGATGGATGCGCGGAAGATCGGCGCGTGTCGCAGGGCGTAGCCGTGGTTTGATCATCTCATACCCTATCCGACCTCCATGCGGCATGGTAGAATTTTCTGGCCTCGGGCGCCGCTTTGCCGTGGTGGCGTTTGCTACCTAATACCGGAATTGAGCACGTCCGAACTGCAATCGGCTGCGCTTGAGCTATATGGGCACGCTGGATATCAGTTGCTTCAGGAAGTCATTGCAGAACAGCCGAGTCATAAGACTTTGGGGGGCGGCATTCGTCGATATCATTTCGAGAAAATTCTATTGGAGGTGGTTCACTGATGGTCGGTCATTGCAGACTCAGCAAAGGCCAAATATAATCAAGTGAGGCTTCCGATGCTTTGTAGAGCGGAAAGTTGCGCGAGTAGCTGGCGTACGGACTCAAGCCCTGGAAGCAGCGGGATGCGTGGTCGGCTCCTGTTCGAGGACACGCGTCGCGATCCGTGGAAGCAAGCAGCCGCCCTGCCCGCCGAGGCGGGGCGCCGGGCAACCGTGTTGCGCCGCTGGTTAATCTGGAAGCGTTTTGAGCAGCCGCTTCGGCGCCGTCATCCGGTAGCTACGGCGGATCAGGTCGGCCACTTCCTCCCAATCAATCTGCCCGTTGGCAATCTGCCCGTTGGCAATCTGCCCGTTGGCGACCTGCCCGTTGGCGATCGCTCCGTTGCCGGTCCCCTCGTCGTCGAACGGCCCGTCCAGCCAGATGCCGATCCACCCCTTGTGGCCGACATAAGGCGGGCGGAAGAACCGTTCCGGCGCGGCCGCCACGAGGACGGTCTGCGCTCCGGGCGGCGCCTTGCACCAGACGCTGGTGCGGCCTTCCGCGGGGTGAACCATGGCGAAGATCTTGTCGCGGATGCGGAAGGTGGGATTTTCCCACGTCTCCTTCTCCGCTGCTTCGGGCAGCGCGAGGCAGATGGTGCGGAGGCGACCCAGGGCAGCCGGTGTCATGCGGCCTGCTTCGCCAGGCGGTCAAACGCGGCGAGGCGGGTGATCAGCGCCTCCATCTGCCGCAGCGGGATCATGTTGGGGCCGTCGCTGGGGGCCTGGTCCGGATCGGGGTGGGTCTCGATGAACACCGCCGCGACCCCGACCGCCAAGGCTGCTCGCGCGAGCACGGGCGCGAACTCCCGCTGGCCGCCCGATGAGGTCCCCTGCCCGCCCGGCTGCTGCACCGAGTGGGTCGCATCGAATACCACCGGATAGCCGGTGCGGGCCATGATCGGCAGGCTGCGCATGTCGCTGACCAGGGTGTTGTAGCCAAAACTGGCGCCCCGCTCGCACAACAGGATGTTGTGGTTGCCGGTGCTGGCGATCTTGGCGGCGACGTTCACCATGTCCCACGGCGCGAGGAACTGTCCCTTTTTGACATTGATGGCTCGTCCGGTTTCCCCGGCGGCCAGCAGCAGATCGGTCTGCCGGCACAGAAAGGCCGGGATCTGGAGGACGTCCACGGCTTCCGCGGCCGGCGCGCATTGCTCCGCGGTGTGGACGTCGGTGAGTACCGGCAGGCCGGTGGCTTCGCGCACGTCGCTCAGGATCGCCAGTCCGGCCGCCATGCCGATTCCGCGGGCAGCCTGGGCACTGGTGCGATTCGCCTTGTCGTAGCTGGATTTGTAGATGATCGGCACGCCGGTGCGTACGGCCATTGCGCGTAACGCATGGGCCACCTCCAGCGCATGGGCTCGCGACTCGATTTGACAAGGGCCGGCAATGAGTACGAACGGACACGAGTTGCTGATCTGGATGCCGCCGATTTGGACGACCCGGGCGGTTTCAGAGTCCATGAGCAGAATCCTTCCAAAAATGCGTGCCGGCCTGATCGTTCTCCTGATCGGCAGGTTCGCGGTCAAGTGTGAGGAAAAATGTCGTCGGATGAGACATATCCGAGCGCGATCGAACCGAAATGGCCGATGGTGAAACTGTGCATGAAAGACACACCTGTGACATTATTTTCGATGCACCAATATCAATTTCCCGTTACTGGGGATGATTTCCTATTTCCGAAGGCTATCCACAAGCCAAAACCGGCGAAATGAATTGATACAGACGAATTCCCGCCCCCCAAGGGTTGTCAGCTTTGCAACCCTGCTGTTACCGCCAGTCCTGTCTGGACGATATCTGAGGGGCGATTCTGATGCGAGCATTAGCAACCGGAACGAAGGCATGGCTATTGAGCTCGGCACTCTTGCTCAGTTATTCCCTTCTGACGGGGAACGCCCAGGCCGCCCAGGATAGCCGCGCCGGTGACGCCGCGACCAGACACAGCGCCACTTTCGGTGGCTACCCAATCAGCGCCCGCCCAATCAGCACCCGCATGACATTAGCGTCGGGTGCCAGACTTTCCCATGCGGTTCACCTGTCCTATCGCATGCATCGTGCCGGAACGCGATTTGTGGCCCATTCCTACGGCATCTCCTGTGTTCCGTATGCGCGCCAGATTTCCGGGATCATGGTCGCGGGCAACGCGTGGCAATGGTGGGACAACGCCGAGGGCCTGTATGCCCGCGGCGATCGGCCGGAAGCGGGCAGTGTGCTCAATTTCCGATCCAATGGCCGGATGCGCCTGGGGCATGTCGCTGTCGTCACGCGGGTGGTGAACGAACGGGAAGTCATCGTCGACCAGGCGAACTGGCCAAACGGCGGTGGTGGCGGGATATCGCATGACGTGACGGTGGTGGATGTCTCGGAGGCCAACAACTGGTCGGCGGTGCGGGTCGAACTAGGCCGCGGCGGCGAATTCGGTTCGGTTTATCCGACGTATGGCTTCATCTATAACCGTCCGGACACCGGGCTGGTTACCGCCAGCTTCAATCGCCCGGCCCCACAGCCGGCGATCAACCGGGTGCCATCCGATCTTCGCCCGGTGGCGGAACGGCCATGGCACACGGTGGAAGAAGTCGCCGAGGCGCCGGCGGTCTCGCCGCATCGGATCGACCTGAGCATACCCTCGACGGTCGCCGGCCCGGGCCGCTAGAGCATGATTGCGTTGGGCGGCCAGCGTTTCGTTGGCGCGCACGCGTTGAGCCTGTACGTTTGACAGGGTGATTTGCGTTTGATCGATCGCTGACCGAAGGATGCACCGGCCAGATCATGGCCGAGCAGATACGGAAGCGGGGACATGGCAACGCGGGCTGTGATTCAGACGACGCTCATGCTCATCGTCCTGGGTGCGATCCTTTTTGGCGCGGCGGGCCGCTGGGACTGGCCGCAAGCCTGGGTTTTTCTCGCGGAAGTCGGGATCTCCTCGCTGATGGTGAGCTTGTGGCTGGCTCGCCACGACCCGGCGCTGCTGGAGGCGCGCCTGTCCCGGCCATTTCACGGTGAGCAGCAGCACTGGGATCGGTTGTTCCTGGTGGGAGCATTCGTTGCCATCGGAGGCTGGACGGCGCTGATGGGCCTGGATGCGGATCGCTTCGGCTGGTCGCACATCCCGCTTTGGGTTGAGGCGCTGGGCGCTGTCCTGGTCGCGCTGTGCATGATCCTCGTGTGGCAGGTGTTTCGGTACAACAGCTTCGCCGCCCCACAGGTTCGCATACAGTCCGACCGGGGACAGCACGTGGTGACCGAGGGGCCGTATCGTGTTGTGCGTCACCCGATGTATGCCGCCGCCGTGTTTTACTTTGTTGGCGCCCCGCTGCTCCTTGGCTCCTGGTGGGGACTGCTTGCGGTGCCGTTCTACGTCGCCGGCATCGGCGGGCGGGCTGTCGGCGAGGAACGGATGTTGCGCGAGGCGCTGCCGGGTTACGACGACTACGCGCGGCGCGTGCGTTTCCGGCTTATTCCGGGTCTGTGGTGAATCATACCTTCACCATTGGGCAGGCGTTGTCGGATAGCGGCCGAAAGGCGTCCTCGGCCGGCGTGGTGCCGATCAGCTTGTACAGATCCCACTCGTGCTTGCTTTCCGCGGGCTGTTTGACCTCGAACAGATAGGCGGGGTGGATCTTGCGGCCATCCTCGCGGATCCGGCCGGGACCGAAGCAGTCGTCGTCGGTCGGCATCGCCTTCATGCGGGCGACCGTAGCCGCACCGTCGAGCCTGGCCCGGGCGGCGCCCATGTCCTGCACGGTCTTGAGGTAATGCAGCGTGCAGGAGTAGTCGCCCGCCTGCGCCATGTTCGGCCACAGCGTCACCTTGGGCTGGATACGCTTCTGGAACGCGCGGGTGCGCTCATTCAGATCCCAGTAGTAGGTTTCGGAGAGACGGGTGCCGGCCGCCATCTCGATTCCGACGGCGCGCATGTCGGTGGTGTAGGCGACCATCGCCGCCAGGTTCATGGTGCGGGACAGGCCGAATTCATGCGCCTGTTTGATCATGTTGATCAGATCCGCGCCGGCGCCGCAGATGCCCAGGATCTTTGCCCCGGATGCCTGCGCCTTGACCAGAAACGCGGAGTAATCCGTGGTTTCCGGGAACGGGTAGAGCTGAGATCCGAGGACCTTGCCGCCACCGGCCTCGACGAATCTGGTGGTGTCGCGCTGTGTGGCTTCGCCGAACGCATAGTTGGGGGTGATGAAATACCAAGAGTCGCCGCCGGCCCGAACCATGGCACCGCCGGTGGATTTCGCCTCCATGTAAGTGTCGAACACCCAGTGCATCGAATTCGGCGTACAGGCCTTGCCGGTGACGTCGGATGACGCGGTGCTGGTTGCGATCATGATCTTGTTTTTTTCTTTGACGATCGATGCCAGCGCCAATGCGCAGGAGGTCGCGGCGATGTCGATGATGATGTCCACGCCGCGCTGGTCGAACCACTCGCGCGCCAGGGAAACGGCGACGTCCGGCTTGTTCTGATGGTCCGCGGACAACACCTCGACATCGAAGTCGTGGGCGGCGAATTCCTGCACCGCCTGCCGGGCGCATATCACGCCGGTGGGACCGTTTACGTCGCGGTACGGGCCGGACTGGTCGTTCATGACGCCGATCTTGATCAGCGGCCTGGTCTGAGCGCGGGTTGCGCCGGCGGTTGCGGCCGTGGCCGCGGCTGCACCCAATATAATGCGTCGTCCCATTTGGCGTCGCTGGACCGTCATTTCGAACCTCTCCCTGTTTGTTTTGGATACGATAGGCGAAACGGCAGTCGCACGCGAGTTCCTTGTCTCCTGATCCGGGCAATAATCGGGTAAAGAGAAGCGAGGCCGGGTTCTGCCGCCCTGCCCGGGTTTGCGGGTATGCTTTGCCCTGTCTCGCGGACGCGGATGACTTGTCTCGTGTCGCGGGATGTGCGTTTCAGCGGCAATGACCGATCCTGTTCATGTCATTGGCGCGTCCGGCCGCTCCGGCTTGGCGCTTTGCCGATCGCTGCTGGCCGATGGCATTCCGGTGGTGCCGGTGGTGCGGAATCCCGGTAAGTGGACGGCGTCGGGGTTGACGGGCGAGGTCCGGCAGGCCGACCTGCGCGCGCCCGACGCGCTGCGGTCGGCGCTGGACGGGGCGTCGCGGATCGTGTCGTGCGCCCATGCCAGGCATACGCCGGCGATCATCGCCGCGGCTCCCGCTTCGGCGGTGCTGGTCTTGCTGGGCAGTACCCGCAAGTTCACTCGCTGGCCGGATGCGCACGGCAACGGCGTACTGGCGGGGGAAGCGGCGCTGCTGGGTTCAGGACGGATCGGGGTAATGCTGCATCCGACGATGATCTACGGCGCCCAGGGCGAGAACAACGTCCAGCGCCTGGCCAGCCTGCTGCGGCGGTTGCCGGTGCTGCCGCTGCCGGGCGGCGGACGGTTTCTGGTGCAACCAATCCATCAGGCCGACGTCACGCGTTGCATCCGCGCGGCACTGGCATATCAGTGGGCGGGACCGAACGCGGTGGTGATCGCGGGGCCGGAACCGGTGCGTTACGCGGATTTCGTACGGGCGGTGGCGGCAGCGGCGGGATTGCGGAAGCCGGTGATCCTGCCCTTTCCGGCCGGGCCGTTGATCCTGGCGGCCAGGCTGACGAAGCACGTCGCGGCCCTGCCGACGATCCAGCCGCAGGAGATCCGCCGCCTGGTTGAGGACAAGGCGTTCGAAATCGGTCCGATGCGCGATTTGTTGCGGGTCGAGCCTATCGGGTTGGCAAAAGGGCTTGCGCTGACTTTCGCTGCGCCCCACGGTTAGACATTATCCCTGGTGAAGATTTCCGGAGCTTATCGTGCCGATCATTAACAGCATTGCCGCGTTGCAACCCGAGATGACTGCCTGGCGGCACGATCTGCATGCCCATCCGGAATTGTCGATGCATGAAAGCCGCACGTCGGCGATGGTGCGCGCGAAGCTAGCGGAATTCGGGGTCGATGAGATCATCACCGGCATGGCCACGCACGGCGTGGTCGGGGTGATCAGGTCTGGGTCGTCCGCTCGGGCGATCGGGTTGCGGGCGGATATGGATGCGTTGCCGATCCAGGAAGAAACCGGGCTGCCGCACGCCAGCCGCAACCCGGGCGTGATGCACGCTTGTGGACATGATGGCCATACGACGATGCTGCTGGGGGCGGCGAAGTACCTCGCGGAAACCCGGAACTTCGATGGTTCGGTCTATCTGATTTTCCAGCCGGCGGAGGAGTTTGAGGGCGGCGCCGAGATGATGGTCAAGGACGGCCTGTTCGACCGCTGTCCGATGCAGAAGGTCTACGGGCTGCACAACTGGCCCGAGATGAAGGCCGGCACGTTTCTGTGGCGGGCGGGACCGGTGATGGCGGCGGTGGGATTTTTCGAGATCACGGTGACCGGCAAGGGCAGTCATGGCGCCTCGCCGCACCAGGGCATCGATCCCATCATGGTGTCCGCCCAGATCATCGGCGCGCTGCAAACGATCGTTTCGCGCTCAATCGAGCCGATCGAGGGCGGGGTGGTTTCAGTTGGCAGCATCTCGGGTGGTGAGGCTTACAATATTTTGCCCGAGCGGGTGACGATGAAGGGGACGGCGCGGTGGTATCGGGCGGAGGTGGGCGATCAGATTGAGTCCGGTATGAACCGGCTGGTGAAGGGTATCGCGGCCAGCTTCGGCGCGACGGCGGAATTGCGGTTTTTCCGCCATACGCCCGCGACGGTGAACGATGCCGAGGCGACCGCGCTCGCGCTGGATGCGGCGAAGGTTGTCGCAGGCGTGGACGGCGTGACGGAGATGCGGGCGCCGACGATGGGCGGAGAAGATTTTGCCTATATGCTGAACGCCAAGCAGGGGGCTTACCTGATGCTGGGCGCGGGGCGGGGTGCGGACGATCCGCTGCTGCATCACCCGAAGTATGATTTCAACGACGAGATCCTGCCGGTTGGGGCGTCCTGGTGGGCGACGCTGGTAGAGCAGCAGCTGGCGAAGGGGTAACGTGGGGCACCCGGCGCCTTGTCTGCCGGGACGGGGTCGTTGTCGACATGATCGACGCGGAAGATGTGCTTTCGTTCTGGTTCGACGGTGACCTCGGCGTAGAACGCACCGTTTGGTTCGAGAAGGATGCCGGATTCGATGCCGCCTGCACGCGGTTCAGCGAAGCGCGGGACGCAGCGAAGCTGGGTGGGCTCGATCACTGGGCCGGCACACCCCGCGGCGCACTGGCGCTGATCATTCTGCTCGACCAGTTCTCGCGCAATCTGCATCGCGGTTCGGCCGAGGCGTTCGCGGCGGATCCTAAGGCGCGCACGATCGGTCGGGGGGCGATTGGTTGCGGTTTCGATTTGTCGGTGCCGCCGGCGGCGCGGGGCTTTTTCTACCTGCCGTTCGAGCACTCCGAAGACCCGGTGGATCAGGATGAATCGGTGCGGTTGTTCGGTCCTCTGGGTGAGGAGCATGCACGATATGCGCATAGCCATCGCGATGTCATTCGCCGCTTCGGCAGGTTCCCTGGACGCAACGTGGCGCTTGGCCGGATCAGCACGGCGGCAGAAGAGGTGTATCTGGCAGATCCGGATGCGGACTTTTGACATCCTGTCCGGTCGCACGTGGTCAGTGACGCGTTGCCCCTCTTCGGCTGGTCCGCTAGAATCCTGGCGTCATGGTGCGGGTAAATCGAATGACCGATCCCAGGTTGGAACAAATTGCCGGTCTG
>JAQGHW010000236.1 GCA_028291505.1 Rhodopila sp.
CGCCGGCGCTCTCGATCGCGATGAGCAAGCCGTGAGAGGTGTGCGCGACGCCCTCGCGACCCATGGGTTGACGGAACGCATCACGCTTGCCGGTGCTGTCGATCCCGCCGCGTTGGACAGGCTGTATGCCACGGCGGATATTTTCGTGATCGCGTCGCTGCATGAGGGCTACGGCATGGCAGCGGCGGAGGCCATGGCGCACGGCCTTCCACTGGTGGCGTCGACAGGCGGTGCGCTGGCGGCGACGATCCCTGATGCGGCCGCGGTGAAGTTTCCCCCCGGCGATGTGCAGCGTCTGAGCGCCGCACTGCATCTCATACTGACCGACCCGCCCCGCCGAGCGGACTGCGCGGATGCCTCCTGGGCGGCGGGACAACGTCTGCCGCGCTGGGAGCAGGCAGCAAACTGTATCGCCAATGTACTGAACTCTGTTCAACGCGCCCGCTGAGCTCGGTTTCTCGTTCACTTTCCGTCATCACCGGGCTTGACGATCGTGGTGCGGGCGATGTGCCAGCCTCAACGTCGGCCGGTGTAAGGCAGCATCCGCCGCAACACGCCATCGCGGCGAATGAAATGGTGGTGGAGAGCGGCGCCGACGTGCAACGCGACCAGCGCGACGAGAAGGAACGCGGCGAGGCCATGCAACGTGAACACGGTGTCGGACGCCGCGCGATCGGCCCCGCTGATCGATGGCAACGATATCACGCCGAAAACCTCGAGCGCGGGAAATAAGGAAGCGCCGAACCAGCCAAGCGCCGGTACCGCTAGAAGAAGCAGATAAAGCCCGGCATGATTGGCCCGGGCAATGCGCATCTGCCACCGCGCGAGGCCAGGTTCGGGAGGGGGCGACCCGGCGATCATGCGGACCAGCAGGCGGATCACCACCAAAATCAGCAGGACAAAGCCAAGGCTTTTGTGCGCGCTGTAGAGAAAGTCGGTGGTGTAATTCCAGAGGTTGAGAACGTTGCCACGATAGGACATGACGACCCCGAGCGGTATCTGCACCATGATCAGCAGCGCGGTCAGCCAATGCAGCAGACGCGCCGAGGCGTTGTAGCGCACGGGCTGGAACCGGGCCTCAGGCCGCTCGATCATCGGCACGGCGCGGTCTTAGATCACAATCGAACAGCACGTCGCCATCGGGGAACACGTGCACCCGGGCGGTTGGCCGCATCGCGTGCGCCACGGACATGATCGGCTCGAGTTCCAGGCCCGGCCTGCCAGACCCGAGAATGATCGGCGCAAGCAGGACGTGCAACCGATCCACCATTCCGGCATTGATGAAGCGTGAGATGGTGTCCGATCCGCCCTCGATGAGGATGCGCCGCATACCAAGCGCAAAAAGGCGCTTGGCGATTTCGGCCGGGCAAAGGTTTTCACCAGTGCGTTGTAGAATGATCGGCCGTACGCCCGCCGGAAGGGCGGCATCGCGCGCCATAACGCAATAGCGAGCCGTGCCGTCGTCGACGAAGCAATGTGCTCTATTCGGCGCGCGCCCTTGCGGATCGATGACGACCCGGGCGGGATGCGCGCCTAGCACGCGCCGCACCGTGAGTTGCGGGTCATCGGCGACCACGGTGTTGACCCCGACCACCACTGCGTCCACCGATGCCCGGAGGGCGTGCAGATGATCCAGCGCGTTCTCGCCATTGATCCAGCGGCTGTCGCCCGAAATCGTCGCGATACGCCCATCCAGGGACTGGCCGAGTTGGGCAATGACATAGGGCCGATCGGTAGGCGCAACGCGGATCGCGGCCAGGCTCATCTCCGCTGCGTTGTTACGGCTCATTTTGGCCGGACGAGGCGGCGGGAAGCAGTGTGTGCGATACGCATTAGCCTCCTTGCGGCCGCTCACGCAGCCTTTCTGTGCACAACGGTAGCGGGCTAAATGACGGGAGCGGCGCAAGCAAATTCAAGTTCAAACACGACAGCCGCAAATCACCACGCCAACCAGACTGCCATGTCCGCCCCGCCCCGCCAACCTGGCAGTGCCTGCACCTGGCATCGTAAGGTCGGGTCATGGACGGATCGCCTCGTGATGGCGAATGACCTCGGATACTACGAAGGCGTGGAATTTCTCGGCAAAGTCCGGATCGAGCCCCGAGGCAGTCGCCAGTTGGCGAAGCCTGGCTATCTGCTGGATTTCTCTATCGGGATCCGCCGGTGGCATATTGTGGCGTGCTTTCAATACGCCAACCACCTGCGTGCAACGGAACCGCTCGGCCAACATATGGATGACCGCCGCATCGATATTGTCGATACTGTGTCGCAGGTGCTGGAGGCTTGGCAGGGTGCTCCGATCGAAATCCGTCATAGGTCGCTCTTTCTCTATCATCCATCTCCGGCCTCTGTCATCAATCTCGGCCCGCTTTGCCGTCACGTCTGGGTCCAGCCGGGCGTGAATTTCTGGACCTCACCACCTGGAAGGTGGCAGGGGTTGGATTGCACGACGATGTCGTCGCGGCCCCGAAGGGTTACCGTCGAAATAAAGCAGCGGGCCTGTCAAGATTGTGCGGCAGGCCGCTATAGGCCTCACGACATGCAGCGGGCAGGACAGCACGTTTCGCGGCGCGAATGGGGAACAAGATCAAATTGATTCCGCAACGATGCCGCCAGATCAAGCACGGTGACAGCAGGCAAACCTAACCGTTCCAAACGGACCCACTCACGAGTACGACCCGCGGCATGGGTCACCCGGCGTCTTCTCTTCCAATCCCGTCACCGCGGAACTGCCTATAAGCGCCGCCGCAATCTCACTCACGATGATCGGCCAGTGTACGACATCGGAGATACCGGCCGCCATCAATGCATCAGCCCCAGCTTCACTGGCCCAGGCTGCCGCCAGCAGAAGCGGGACATGCGGTGCGACCGCATGCAATGCGGCGGCAAATTCCAGCGTCCTGGTGGTGGGCACAAGATGGCCCACCACCAGGACGTCGAACCGTTCAGGCGCGTTCCGGCAGGCCATCAGCGCGTCGTCCGCGTGCGTGAACCCGACCGGCTCATAACCAAGTGCCGCCAATATCTCCTCATCCCTGGGTAACTGCCCGCGCTCCTCATCGACCACCAGCACCGTCTGGCCACGTCCGAGCGGGAGCATCGGCAACGCCTCGCTCGATGCCGATGTGTCTGTCGGGGTGCAGGGTAGCCATGCCTCGAAGCGGCTTCCGGCCTGCGGCACGGTCCGGACATTCATCATCCCGCCGTGCTCGCGCACGATTTCGAGCACCGTCGCCAGTCCCAGACCGGTTCCGGCTGCGCGTGTCGTGAAAAATGGTTCGAAGATCCGGCTCAAGACGGCCTCTTCCATACCACCTCCGGCATCAGACACCGCGATGCTCAAATAGCGCCCAGGAGGAAGATCGCCGTGGCTCAGAGGTCGCGCCTGTGCGTTTTCATGGATCTCGGCTTCGAGATCGATGCGCCCGAAACCACTCACAGCCTGAGCTGCGTTGTTGCAAAGGTTGAGGATCACCTGCTGCAGCTGCCCACGCTCACCGGATATGATAGCGGATCCGGTTGTATCATGGACCGCCAGTTCGATACTGCCGGGCAATGAGACCCGAAGCAACGATGCTGCCTCGGTGATCAGATCCCGAACGCTCATTGGCTCGCGGCGCGTGTCGCGACGGCGCCCGAAGGTGAGAATCTGATCGACCAGATCCCGCGCGCGCTCTCCTGCCCGGCGGATTTCAGCGATATCATGGGCAGGCCGGCTGCCGGATGCGACCCGCGCTGCCGCTATTTCGGCATAACCCAGGATTGCAGCAATAATATTGTTGAAGTTATGCGCAATGCCGCTGGTGAGGGCGCCGACCGTCTCCATGCGACGACTTTGCTGCAAGCGCTGATCCAAACGTTCCCTTTCCTGTTGGAGGTAACCCCGCCCGAGGACGTTGGTCACAGAGTTAAGTGCCATCCGCAGAAGGCCGAACTCGCCGCTTCGCAGGATGACGCCAGAGTCCAGCGCATCAAAGCCGAGAAGTCCCATGCCGCCCTCCTCGCCCCGGCTCGGCACGCACACCCAACTGTGCAGACCGGCGGCCAGGAGTGCGTCCTTGTCCCCGCCCGGGGGCAGCCGGTCGACGAACGGGACGTGGATGATGCCTTCCGCTGTCCGGCGAAATCGGTCTGCGAGCTCGGGCGCACGGTCCGGCCAGCCCGGTGGAAAGTCGCTTGCTGTCCGGCTCCAGGTATGGCGCTGGATCGATGGGCGACTAGGCACGAAATAGGCGCGGTCCGCACCGACCCGCTCGGACAGTTCGGCGAGCGCCTGCTGAACATTTTCCCCGATCGCGTTCGTCCGGGCGTTGAGGAAGCGGGTCGAGATGCGAGCGAGCACATGCTCGAATGCAGCGTGCCGCTGCAACGCGAGCGTCCGCGCCAAAAGCTGCAGCCCGACGTAAGCCAGAACGGCGACTAGAAGCAGCGATGCCACATAGAGCAGCAGCCGGAACGCGCGTGCCGTTGTCCTCGATGCGCTTTGGCGCACCCCGACCATGGCACGAAGGTCCGCCTGGGCTCGGGTTCGCCGCACCGGGCGCAGCCCCTTCAACAGGAGGTCGGTTGCAGGGAGAAGGTCGTGGAGCATCCGTCCGTGCGCCAGCAGTGCTTTGACCGCGTCGGCATCACCGGATGGCGGAGTCTGCCCTGCAAGATCGCCGAGCCAATCCTCGACCTCACGCACACTCTCCGGCGATGTGTCGAGTGTGAGGTGCGAGATGGCTGCGGTCAGCCCGTTGACCGCCGGAGCCACCGGTCCGGTCCGGTTCGCTGCGCCCAAACGGGTGCTGTACAGCCTGAAATACGCCTGGGAGTTTTGCAAAAGTGCATTGTCGCTCTTGAATTGTTCGACCAGATGCTCCTGGCGGATGACCGACTCGGCCAGGCGATCGACGGTTGCGGCCGTCTCGGCGTCAGTTGCCGCAGTTTCGCGCAATCGAAGGATAGATACGTCCAACGCATCTGTCTCCTGCGCCAGCGGATCATAGTTGCGCAATATGCCAATGCGCGCACTGAGGACGTCCCGCTGCAGCGCACTTTCTACCGTCTCGAAATGATCAAGTGCGCCAAGCGCATGATCGAACTGTTCTGCGTCAGGTTCGATTGCACGAAACGACAGCCAGGTGAGCAGCAGGAGCAGGAGCGGTACCGCCGCTACAGCCGGACGCACTCTCATGGTGCCGCCGCAACGACTGGAACGCCCTGATAGTTTCCGGTCAGTGTCTTCAAGAAGGCCACGATGGCCTGGATCTGCGGGTCTGGAAGGTCCAGATCGAGTTGGGCGG
>JAQGHW010000260.1 GCA_028291505.1 Rhodopila sp.
TCGGGTGCAGGCGCAGCGCCGCCATCGCGGGGTTGGCGTCGCGCTTGTCCCGGTTTGCCACGGCTGCCTGGAATACCGGCGTTTCCAGCACTCGGAAGCGGACGTAGACGCCGATCGCGATGAGGATCGCGCTGGCCAGGAAGGGCAAGCGCCAGCCCCAGGCCAGGAGCTGATCCTGGGGCAGCAAGGTTACCAGGGCGAAGGCGCCGGCGGCCAGGAGATTGCCGATGGAAACGCCCAGCGGCGCGAAACTGCCCCAGAAGCCTCGGCGGCCGGGTGGGGCGTATTCGACGAGCAGGATGACGGCGCCACCATACTCGGCTCCGGCGCCAAGTCCTTGCAGGACTCGCAGGCCGACCAGCATGAGCGGCGCCCACGCGCCCACGGTGTCGTAGGTCGGGAGCACGCCGATCAGGGTGGTTCCGGCGCCGATCAGCAGCAGGGTGATGACCAGCACGGGTTTGCGCCCGAGCCGATCGCCCATGATGCCGAAAAAGATGCCTCCAAGCGGGCGGACGATGAAGCCGACGCCGAATGTCAGGAAGGATAGCAGGGTGCCGACCAGGGGGTCGCTTTTGGGGAAGAACAGCGGTCCAAACACCAGCGCGGCGGCGGTGCCGTACAGGAAGAAGTCGTACCACTCCAGCGCCGACCCGATGCACGCCGCCAAAACGACACGCACGGGGATGCGTCCCATTGTCGCCATGTCCGTCTCCCTTCTTGAGCACCGGGGTTGTTATCCGCCGGTCGCCAGTCGTGATTAGAGCATGACCACGCTGAGTGGAACGTTCGTCGTCCGCAGGACGCGCTGTTCGCACGAAGCATGTGAATCATGCGATCAAACAAAAAGTTAGAGCAGGTGCGGGCGGACTGGAAGCCGCGGCGATGGGTCCGCCTTTTCGCGGAGAGGGGTTGCCGCAATCTTCGGCAGACTGCTTGTTGCGGAGCCATCCCGTCCGGGTCGGGTAGCTGAACAGGTTGTTACCGCGCGCGTCGCGTGCTGGCCCGTGTCTTGCTTATCTCGTGATATGCTCTTGAATGCATGGGAGCCATGCAGAAAAGGAGGCTATCATGAACAATCGTCCATTTACGCGCCGGACGGCCGTTGGGATTGCCGCTGGTGTCGTCGCGGCCGGCACGCTGGGTATCCGCCGGGTCTGGGCCGCCGATAAATCGGTGACCGTCGGGATTAATCTTTCACTGACCGGGGCCGATGCGGAATCCGCCAGGCGGATTGAGAACGGCGCAACGATGGCGTTCGATGAAGCCAACGCCAAGGGTGGCATCAACGGCTACAAGATCGTGGTCACGCCGTTCGACGACGGTTCCGCGACGGCCGGGCAGTATGATCCGGCACAGGCGGCGACCAATGCTCGCAAGATGGTGTCGAACAAGGCAACGGTGGCGGCGATCGGTCCGCAGATGAGCGGTGCCGGCAAGGCGATGGCGCCGATCCTCAGCGAGGGCAACCTTGCCATCATCACACCAAGCTCGACCAATCCGGATATCACGGATCCGAAGTTCGCCGCGCAGTATCGGCCGGAAGGGAAGGCGATCTATTTTCGGACCGTGGCCACGGACGCGTTTCAGGGTCCGTACATGGCCAACTATTACGCCGACGTACTGCATGTGAAGTCGGTGTACCTTCTTGATGACAGCGGCGCTTACGGCGTCGGATTGGCGGACGCCTACCAGGGGCAGGCGGAGAAGAAGGGAATCAAGATTCTAGGCCGCGACCGGCTGGATCCGAAGGCTGCCGACTATTCCACGGTGCTGACCAAGATCAAGTCGCTCAATCCGCAGGCGATCTACTACGGCGGCGTGCTGCAAGCCGGCGTGAAGCTGGCCAAACAGGCCTATGACATTGTTCCGAAGATGATCAAAGGCGGCGGCGACGGGGTATACGGCCCGGAGATGCTTACGGCTGTCGGTTACCCCGCCAATGAGGGCTGGTACGCGACCGTAGCTTCCCCGCATGTCACTGAAGAGGCGAAAATGGCGGCCTGGGTGAAGAGTTACAAGACGAAATACAATGTTGATCCGGACGACTACGCGGTGACCGCCTATGACGCGGCGATGGTCATTCTCGCCGCACTCAAGCAGGTCACCGACGGCGGCAAGGAGCCGACCCGGGATGCCATCCGCGACGCGATCCAGGCGGTCAAGGTCAATACGCTGCAAGGCCCGGTATCGTTCGATGCCAATGGCGATCTGCAGGACAAGACCATCAGCGTCTTCCAGATCAAGCAGAACAAGGACATTACGCCGGGGGACATGGCGAATTACCACTATATCGGGGTAGCGCCGTCGGTTTAAAGCTATGTCGTTCTCCGACCTGCTGTTGCAGCAGACCATCAATGGACTGAGCCTGGGGGCGATGTACGCGTTGCTCGCCCTTGGGTTCACCCTCGTCTATGGCATTCTGGAGCTGATCAACTTCGCGCATTTCAACGTCTTCATGGTTGGCAGTTTCATCGGCATGTGGACGTTGCAACTGATGGGCATCAACGGTCAGGCGGTGATCATGACGGGGCTGCCGCTGATCGGTGTCATGGTGGTGGCCCTGGTCGTTACGATGCTGTCTTCCGGCCTGCTGGGCGTGCTGATCGAGCGCCTGTCGCTGCGGCCGCTGCGCGATGTGAAGGGGCCAGCGGCGATGATCACCACGATCGGGGTTTCGTATGTGTTGTTCAATATCATCCTGCTGACGGTCGGGGCTGATTCGAAGAACTATCCGAATCCGCTGCCACCGATACAGTTCGCCATTGGCGATGCCGTATTGCGATTACGCGAAATCCTGATCTGGATGATCGCGATTCTGCTGATGCTCGGTCTGCATTTCTTTGTTCAGCGTTCGAAGATGGGCAAGGCGATGCGGGCTACGGCACAGGACCCGGAGGCCGCGCGGATGATGGGGGTTGAGGTCGATCGGGTCATCATTATCGCGTTCTTCCTTGGGTCGGCGCTGGCCGGCGCGGGTGGGTTGATCTTCGGGCTTTACTACAACTTCACCAGTTTCATCATCGGTTTTACCGCGGGGTTGCGCGCTTTCACCGCCGCGGTTCTTGGGGGGATCGGCAATGTTCCGGGTGCGATGCTGGGTGGGGTGATCATTGGCCTGATCGAGGCGATGGGCGGCCAATTCATCGCCACCGCCTGGACCGATGTGATCATCTTTTCCATATTGGTGCTCGTGTTGGTGTTCCGTCCTGCTGGCCTGCTTGGCCGCGTCGCACCGAACAAATCATGAGCCGGCTGTTCGCGAGGGTGTCACTGGCTCGGCGGCACCAGATACTCACTTTGCTGGTCGCGGCGGCGGCCATTGCGTTTCCCCTGGTGCATGACAACGACGCGGATGTCGATTCGGCGGCGAACGCAGCGGCTTATGCGACGCTGGCGCTTGGGTTGAATATCGTGGTCGGATTCGCGGGGTTGCTTGACCTCGGCTACGCCGCGTTCTTTGCCATCGGTGCCTACGCGTACGGCATCCTGACCTCGTTCCAGGTGATGCCGCATTGGGGACCGTTGTGGGAGCCTTTTGCCTGGCTTCAGCTTGTGCAACGTGTTCCTCAGCCTGGCGGCGACCTGGTGCGTTTTACCGTTTCGTTCTGGATCATGTTGCCGGTGTCGGCGTTGATCGCAGCCGGGTTTGGGGTGTTGTTCGGGGCGCCGACCTTGCGGCTGCGGGGGGATTATCTGGCGATCGTCACGCTGGGGTTTGGCGAGATCGTCCCGATCGTGGTGCGGAATGTGGACTCCGTTACGAATGGTGCGGCGGGACTGAATGGCATCCAGGCGCCTCGGCTGTTCGGCCACAGCTTTGGTGTCGCGGCGTGGCCGTATTATTACGTTGCGATTGCGTTGGTGGCGTTGTTGATTTTCGTCAGTGTGCGTCTGCGGGACTCTCGGATCGGACGAGCCTGGATGGCGATACGGGAGGATGAGACGGCGGCGGCGGCGATGGGGGTGGACCGGACCAGGACCAAGCTGCTGGCGTTCGCGATCGGGGCGGCGTTTGCTGGTGCCACCGGAACGTTTTACGTCGCCAAACTGCAGACCGCGACGCCGGAGATGTTCGGCTTTCCGGTTTCGGTGATGATTTTGGTGATGGTAGTCCTTGGCGGGATGGGCAGCGTTTGGGGCGTGGTTGTCGGTGCGGTGTTGTTGCAGTTGCTACAATCCTGGTTCCTGGAGGATATCTCGGGCTGGATCCATGATCTGGGCAACGCCATCAACCAGCCGTGGATGCAGCAGGTCGACCTTACACAGTCGATCGAGCTGATCTTCGGACAGATCCTGGTGTTCATGATGCTGTTTCGCCGAGACGGGTTGATTCCTGCGACGCGCAAGCAATCGTCCCTGAGCGTCGAGCAGCAGCATGCCGACGTCCGGCGTGGCGGCTTCGTTGGCCTGGAAGGACTTGGTGAATTCGCGCATCAGGGGCACTCGGGGTTGGAAGTCTCGGGCGTCACGGTCCGGTACGGGGGACTTGTGGCGTTGAACGCTATCGACCTCAGCGTGCCCGTTGGCGGGGTGGTCGCGGTGATCGGGCCGAACGGGTCGGGCAAGTCGACCTTGTTCAATGTCATTACGGGTCTGACGCCGGCCGATGGCGGGGCGATCCGGTTTGATGGAGACGGCTTGCTGGGTCTGCCTCCGCACGCGATCCTGCGCCGAGGGGTTGCTCGGACGTTTCAAAATATCCGCCTGTTTACCAACCTTTCGGTGCTCGACAATGTGCTGATCGGACAGCATGCGCGTTTGAAGACTGGACCAATCGCAGCCGTGTTTCGGCCTCCGTCGACGCGGCGGGAGGAAGCGGCGGCGCGGGTGTGGGCTTCGCAAATCCTTGGGCTGTTCGGCAATCGGTTGTTGCCTCGGGCGTCGCAGACTGTGAGCCATCTGTCTTATGCCAACCGGCGGCGTGTGGAGATTGCTCGTGCCTTGGCGTCGCGGCCGAAGATCCTGCTGTTGGATGAGCCGACCGCTGGGATGAATCCAGCGGAAACGCTGGAACTGGCCGAGCAGATCAAGAGCCTGCATGCGCTGGGGCTGACGATCCTGCTGATCGAGCACAAGCTCGATGTCGTTACGCGTCTTGCCGACAAGGTCGTGGTGCTGGATCACGGGGAGAAGATCGCCGAGGGCACGCCTGACGAGGTGCGCAGGAACGAGGCGGTGCTGCAGGCCTATCTGGGTCGCGGCACGCTGGCGAAAGGCATGGTGGATGCCTGAGCTGCTGCGGTTCCAGGACGTCAATACCCATTACGGCGACCTGCATGTACTGAAGGACGTCAATTATACTATCGGACAGGGCGAGATCGTTTCTCTGCTGGGTGGGAATGCCTGCGGCAAGTCTACGACCATGAAGACGATCATGGGGGTGGTGCGGCCGACCTCGGGTTCGGTGATCTTCGATGGGGTGCCGATCGAGAGGATGTCCACGGCCGAACGGGTCAGGCGCGGAATTGCGCCCGTCCTGGAGGCTCGGCGGCTGTTTCCACGCATGACCGTGTTCGAGAACCTGGAGATGGGGGCTTATACGCGCAAGCGCGGGCCCGATTTCGCAGAGGATTTGGACCGGGTGTATTCGTTGTTTCCTCGGGTGAAAGAACGGCTACATCAGATCTCGGGCACGCTTTCCGGGGGCGAGCAGCAGATGGTGGCGATCGGGCGGGCCTTGATGGCTCGGCCGCGGCTGATCTGTATGGATGAACCGTCCATGGGTTTGTCGCCGCTTTATGTGGAGCAGGTGTTCGAGATCATCCAGGCGATCAATCGCCAGGGGACGACGATCTTCATGGTCGAGCAGAACGCCAATATGGCGCTGTCGATCGCCCATCGGGCCTATGTGCTGCAGACCGGGAAGGTGGTGCTGTCCGGGTCGGCGGCGACGTTGCGGCGGGATCCGGCAATTCGGGAGGCTTATCTCGGGGAGTTGCAAGTCGGCTGAAGGAGGGCCGCGAAGGCCTACGGAAAGCAAGTGGTTCAGCATCGAGGTCTGGCGGATACCGCGCTCCATCGGCGGCTACGGCCCTTCTCCTCCGCGGCCCTCGAACGTCTCCGTGCTGAGAATCCCATTCCAACACCCAAGCTGGGTGTCGAATGGCAAGATGTCGGCTGTTGGTGCCACCAGGTGCCGATCACCCTATGGAAGCCCCGGTGGCGGCTTGACCCTGCTCG
>JAQGHW010000269.1 GCA_028291505.1 Rhodopila sp.
CGAGCAGGGGGCCGATATCGTCGGAATCGCTCGGGCCTCGGGCTTGGCGCAGAGCGCCTGGGCAGCGGATGAGGATGCGTTCGTGGAGTTGATAGGGCGGTCGCTGAAGGAAGACGGCCCGTGGCTGATCGGGTGCCGCATCGATAACCAGAAGCCGGTGGGCACCACGGAGCGTGATCCCGCTCGGATTCGGGACAATTTCATGCGCGGGTTGCGGGTCAGGAAGTAACGACGGCACGGCCGTCAGATCAAGTTGATACTCTATGCTCTTGAGGTCGCAGGGTGCAGACCGCCTGGCCGCGTCACGCCGATCCTAAGTCCCTTTGGCGAGACGCGGCCCTGATACCGGCAATAAGCAGACGCCGGGTTGGCGGATTCGAGTCGCGGTCAGATCATGGGCGTCCCCGGCTCAAGCCCAAGCAGGATCCGGCCTGGCGGTACCATCAGGCGGCTTGCGAACTGGATGTGCTGGCAAGCCGCGTGGACGTCTCGAAGCATGGCGGCGAACGGCGCATCCTCGAGCACCGCAGTGCTGCCGGCCGCTGAGTACATCCTTTCCACGACCTCCTTCCCCGCGTCACCGGCGTTCCAGCATGCCATGCGCAGCTGCGCTTGCTGTTCGACCGACACTGGCTGGCCTGCCGAGGCAGAGGCCCACACCGAACCGATTGCCTCGAAGGCGAAGGCACGGGCAGCGTGCAATCGCGTCTTCGCTTTCGCGACCTCAAGCTGAATAGCCTCCTGCTCGCACAGCGGCGCGGTGTTGATGAACGCGACCTTGGTTTGCGCCAAATGGACCAATGCGTCGACGGCCGCGGCCGCGATGCCCAGAGGGATACCGATGACTGTTATGGCGAATGCCGAGGCCATAGGTAAGGTATACAGTGGATTTACTTGCGCTCCCGGCATCCCCATCTGGATTGTGCAATCGTCCGGTACCCAAACATCCGTGCAGGTCACGTCATGGCTGCCGCTCGACCGCAATCCGCTGCCGTTCCAGTTGCCCAGGACCTGAACCATGCTCGACGGCAGCAGCACGCCGCGCAAGATCGGTGCGCCGGGCGAGGCCGATCCGGAGTCTTCCGCGGTCAGCCGTGCCGCGCCGTTCTCCTGTTCCACGCACATCAGGGCGGAGACGGTGCTGTGCCGGCTGAAGCTCACCCACGACCAGCGCCCGTTGACACGCCAGCCCTCACCATCCCGTGTCGCGGTGCCGTTGGGATGTCCGCTGCCGCTGGCGGCGAGCATACTCCCGGCCGGCAGCAACCGGCGCATCGCTTCGGCTGCCATCATGCCCGTGAGCCATGACGAGGCCGAGGAGATCATGGCGCACCAGGCGACCGCGCCGTCGAACCTGGCCAGGGTTTCGATCACCTGGACGAACTCGACAGGGTGTGTTTCCGGACCTCCGAGCGCGCGCGGCAGCCAGAGTTGTGTGAGCCCCGCCTGCTTTAGGGCGTCTGCCAACGGCCGGGGAAGATCCGGGCCCTTGGCGAGCGGCTCGCGGTAATCTCTGATCAACGGCTCAAGTGCCTGGGCGGCGGCAACCAGCCTGGGAAGCCCGACGACCTTGCTGGTGGGGCTCATTTCGTTCATCGCACCAAACTCCTCGGAACGTGGATCGCGCCTTCACCAGGCGCGTGACCCGAGTTCCACCAATGCGATTACACCCCGATGACCAAACGCAGCTGAAGCGTTTCAACTGCCACACAGGGAAAATTCTTGTCCGACGTAACGTTCTATTTTGGTTCGACAGAAGGAAATATTGCGATCCCCTCTGGAGTCGCTGCGATCGCTCGTTGGCGCTGCTCGCGGCCGACCCGAAGGCCGGCGACCGTTTAGCTGCGGGTGCGTCAGCCCACCGATCTCGACTTGCACCCGCTATCCACAGCCGTCCACAGGCATACCCCGATGCGGGGCAAATCTGTCTGGGCTAACATACCTGCGTGAACACCATCGACTCGCCGCTGTTCGGCATCTCCCAGCGTATCCCGCCCTCCAACCAGCAGGCGGAGCAGGCCCTGCTCGGCGCCCTGCTCGCCAACAACAAGGCCTATGAGCGGGTATCTGAGTTCCTCGCCGCCGAACACTTCGTCGACCCGATCAACGGCCGCATCTACCAGGCGATCTCGCGCCGTGTGGAAGCCGGCCAGCTCGCCGACGCCGTCACCCTCAAGGCCGAATTCGAACATACCGGCGTCCTGGACGAGGTCGGCGGCACCGCCTACCTGACGCAACTGCTGACCGCCATGGTCGGGATCATCAACGCCGGCGACTACGGGCGTGCGGTTCTCGACACCTGGCTGCGCCGCCAGTTGATCGACATCGGCGAAAACGTCGTCAACAACGCCTTCGGCGCCGATGCCGAACTCGACGCCCCGCAACAGATCGAGGCGGCCGAACAATCGCTGTTCGACCTCGCCGCGGACGGCGGCACCAGCGGCGGCTTCATCACGTTTGAGCGCGCCCTGACCGACGCCATCCTGGGCGCGGAGCGGGCATTTCGACGCGCCGGCAGCGTGTCCGGCCTGACCAGCGGGCTGCGCGACCTGGACAGCAAGATGGGCGGCATGCATCCGTCGGACCTGCTGATCCTCGCCGGCCGTCCGGGCATGGGCAAAACCGCGCTGGCCACCAAGATCGCGTTCGGCGCCGCCAAAGCCCTGCAGGCCGAAGCGAGGTTGAACGACCCGAACGGCGTCGCCAAAAAGACCGTGGCGATTTTCTCCCTCGAAATGAGTGCCGAACAGCTCGCCACCCGCCTGCTCAGCGAGGAGGCGCGAATTTCCGGCGACCGCATTCGCCGCGGCGATATCGGCCAGAAGGATTTCGACAAATTCGTCCAGGTCTCGCGTGAGATCGCGTCGCTGCCGATCCAGATTGACGACACGCCGGCCATCACCATGTCCGCCTTGCGGACGCGCTGCCGGCGGTTGAAGCGGACCAAGGGGCTGGCGCTGGTGATTATCGATTATCTGCAACTGATGCGCCCGGCCGCTGGAACGAAGCCGGAGAACCGGGTACTGGAAATCAGCATGATCACCCAGGGGCTGAAGGCACTCGCCAAGGAGCTGGCGGTCCCGGTCATGGCACTGTCGCAGCTTTCCCGTCAGGTGGAGAACCGTGAGGACAAACGGCCGCAGCTGTCCGATCTGCGTGAGTCCGGCTCGATCGAGCAAGACGCCGACGCCGTCATGTTCGTTTATCGCGACGAATACTACCTGGAGCAGAAGATGCCGAAGGAGGTCGCGTTCGATGGCGGGGCGGAGAAATTCCATGCCTCGATGGACGAGTGGCAGAAGAAAATGACATCGGCTCACAACCGCGCCGACCTGATCATCGCCAAGCAGCGCCACGGCCCCACCGGTTCCATCCCGTTGCTGTTCGAGGCCGAATTCACCCGCTTCGGCGACCTGGACCTAGCTCACTCCGAATATGTCGAGTGATGCCCGGTCGGCGGTTCTGGAGGTCGATCTAGCGGCGATCGTCGCCAACTGGCAGACGCTGCGGCTGCGTCATCCGTCGGGCCCGGTCGCCGGCGTGGTCAAGGCCGATGGCTACGGCCTGGGGGCGAGGCAGGTCGCCGCCGCGTTGTATGCCGCCGGATGCCGGCATTTCTTCGTGGCCCATCTCGACGAGGCTTTGGCCGTCCGTGACGCCGTACCCGGCGCGATGCTGGCCGTGCTGAGCGGCCTCGTTCCCGGCACCGAGGACGCTTATATCGCCCACGACGTGACCCCGGTGCTGGGGTCGCTGGACGAAATAGCGTGGTGGCAGTTCGGGCGCGAGGCGATCCTGCACGTCGATACCGGGATGTCCCGGCTTGGCCTCGACACACGCGAACTGGCAGTGCTGGCGCAGGATCACGCTCGGCTGGAAGGGCTGGCGATCCGCTACCTGATGTCGCATCTGGTCGCCGCGGAGGTGCCGGACGACCCGGCCAACCAGCTTCAGCACCAGCGCTTCGCGTCAGCGCGCGCGATGTTGCCGGCCGCACCGGGCAGTCTGGCCAACTCGTCCGGCATCTTCCTCGGGGCGGATTTCGCGTCCGACCTGGCGCGTGCGGGCGCGGCGCTGTACGGCATAAACCCGACCCCGGGGCAACCAAATCCGATGCGCGGCGTGGTACGGTTGTCGATACGGGTGCTGGCGGTGCGTGACGTCCCGGTGGGGGCCGGCGTCGGCTACAACGCGACGTGGACCGCCGCTCGACCGAGCCGGATCGCGACGGCGGCGCTGGGGTATGCGGATGGTTTTCACCGCAGCCTGTCCGGGCGCGGATCGGCATGCTTTGACGGCACCCCCATCCCACTGGTAGGCCGCGTGTCCATGGACCTGACCACATTCGACGTGACCGACCATCCCGCCGTGCAACCGGGTTGCTGGCTGGAGGTTATCGGCCCGCATCTGTCCCCGGACGACGTTGCCGAAGCGGCCGGCACGAACGGCTATGAGGTGTTGACGTCCCTGGGCCGCCGCTTTCAACGGGTGTATCGAACAGCGTGACCATATTCCTGGATTTTCCGGCCGCGATCGGCCGAGCGGTGATCGCGCTTTGCCGTGGTGCGGGCGCGCTGGCGCTATTCGCGCTGGAGGGGCTGTCGCACCTGTTCCGCCCGCCGTTCTACGGGCGCCTGTTCGGACGGGCCTTGCTGGAGATCGGCTATTTCAGCCTGCCGGTGGTGGCGCTGACGGCGGTGTTCACCGGCATGGTGCTGGCCTTGCAGTCGTATACCGGGTTTGCCCGGTTCTCCGCCCAAGGTGCGGTGGCGAACCTGGTGGTGCTGTCGGTGACGCGAGAACTGGGACCGGTGCTGGCCGGGCTGATGGTCGCCGGACGGATTGGCGCGGCAATGGCGGCCGAGTTGGGCACCATGCGCGTGACCGATCAGATCGACGCGCTGTCGACGCTGTCGACGAACCCGATGAAGTATCTGGTGGCACCCCGGCTGCTGGCCGGGATCATCGCGCTGCCGCTGCTGGTGTTGGTGGCGGACGTGCTGGGGGTGATGGGCGGGTTCATCGTGTCGACGGTGAAGCTGGGGTTCAACGTCGAGACCTATGTGACGAACACCGTCAACTTCGTGCAGATGGACGACGTGGTGTCGGGTCTGGCGAAGGCGGCGGTGTTCGGGTTCCTGATCTCTCTGATGGGCTGCTACCAGGGTTACCACAGTAAGGGCGGCGCGCAGGGCGTCGGTGCGGCGACGACACTGGCGGTGGTGAGTGCCTCGATCCTGATCCTGGCGTTCGACTACGTGATGACAGAGATGTTCTTCGCGCAGTAGGGGTTCGCCTGTGTTGGATCAGCGCGTGCCTGTGATCAGGTTTTCGGTGATATCCCGGCGGCCGTCGACGTTGCGTCCATGCGGGCTTCATGTTCCTCGCGGGTCAGGACTTTGCCATGTGCGACATCTGCCAGAGCCTCGTGCAGATAAGGTTTTGCCCAGGCCAGGTCGCCGATTTCCTCCTCCGCCGCGCGCTCCACGATCCGCTCATCGATGAGTTGTCGCGCCGCATCTTCCACTGACGCGAAGTCACCGCGCGCG
>JAQGHW010000300.1 GCA_028291505.1 Rhodopila sp.
TGCGGCAAAGAACGGATTGCCAGTGTTAACCGACAACAAAGCCGATTTCGACTTACTCCAGCAGCTAGCACCGGGTGGACGTTTCATCTTTGTCTGACAGGGGCCTTCTCCTGGCAGCAAAGCCTCCTGAAGCTATTCTGCCTCGGCGGTGCAGTTGTCGGGCCGCGGGCCGGGCGGCGTGGCCTTCGGCGACCTGCCGGTCGATGATCGATTTCAGCTCGTCGGACAGCTGAATCTGCAAAACCTTGCCCGTGAGGCCCTGTTGCCGAGAAGAAAAACTAAGTAATCATACTGCATCCGCATCCCCTATCCGAACACGCGTTCGAAGATCCGGTCTACCGAACGTAGGTGCAGGGCGGGGTCCATCGCGGCGTCCAGTTCGGCTGGTTTGACCATCCGTGCCACGGCTGGGTCGGCTTCGAGGTTTTCCCGAAACGACCGCACCTCCGGCATGCCCAGCCGGGTCCACGTGGCCATCGCGCAGCTTTGTACGATGCGATAGGCGTCCTCCCGCGAGATGCCTGCCTTGGTCAGCGCCAGCAGGACCTCACCGGAGTGGACGACGCCGCCCAGGCTTTCCAGGTTGGCCAGCATGCGGTGAGGATACACCAGCAGCTTTTCCATCATCCCGGCCAGCCGCATCAGCGCGAAGTCCAGCGTGACGGTGGCATCCGGGCCGATCGCACGCTCCACCGAGGAGTGGCTGATGTCGCGCTCATGCCACAGCGTGACGTTTTCCAGCGCGGGCACGACAGTTGCCCGAACGATACGGGCCAGGCCGCAGAGGTTCTCGCTCAGTACCGGGTTCCGCTTGTGCGGCATCGCGGAGGAGCCTTTTTGGCCGGGATGGAAGAATTCCTCGGCTTCGCGGACTTCGCTGCGTTGCAGGTGGCGGACTTCGGTGGCCAGACGCTCGACGGCGCTGGCGATGATGCCCAGGGTGCAGAAGAACGCGGCGTGGCGGTCGCGGGGGATGATTTGGGTGGAAACGGGTTCGGGGGTGAAACCGAGCTTTTCGGCGACGTATTCTTCGACGCTGGGGTCGAGGTGGGCGAAGGTGCCGACGGCGCCGCTGATGGCGGTCACGGCGACCTCCTTGCGGGCGGCGACCAGGCGTTCGCGGTTGCGGGCGAACTCGGCGTAGTGGCCAGCCAGTTTTAGTCCGAAGGTTGTTGGTTCGGCGTGGATGCCGTGGCTGCGGCCGATGGTCAGCGTGTATTTGTGCTCGATCGCTCGGGATTTCAGCGCGGCCAGCACGGCGTCGATGTCGGCCAGCAGCAGGTCGGCGGCCTGGGTCAGTTGCACCGACAGCGTGGTGTCTAGCACGTCGGAACTGGTCATCCCCTGGTGGACGAAGCGGCTGTCCGGCCCGACCGCTTCCGCCAGCCAGGTAAGGAAGGCGATGACGTCGTGGCGGGTTTCTCGCTCGATCGCGTCGATCCGTTCTACGTCGGCGGCGTTCATGGCGGCCAGCTTGGGGGCGCCTTTTTCGCGGATCGTGCGGGCGGCTTGCTCCGGGATCGCGCCGATTCTTGCCATGCCTTCGGCGGCGAGGGCTTCGACCTCGAACCAGATGCGGTAGCGATTTTCGGGCGCCCAGATGGCGGCCATTTCGGAACGGGCGTATCGCGGAACCATCGCTGTCTTGTCCGATACAGGGGAAAGGGCCAGCTAGACCGAGACCCCCCGGAAGGCAAGCCCAGAAGGACCGATATGGATTGGACTCAGGACCTGGTGACGTTGGCCCAGGTGGTAATGATCGACGTGGCTTTGGCGGGGGACAACGCGGTCGTGGTCGGCATGGCGGTGGCCGGGCTGCCAGCGCGCCAGAAGCGTCCGGCGATCCTGCTGGGGATTGGCGGCGCGACGGTGATCCGGATCGCGATGGGTGCGGTGGCGTTGAAGCTGCTCGCGCTGATCGGGCTGTTGCTGGCCGGCGGGATCCTGCTGCTGTGGGTCTGCTGGAAGATGTTCCGCGAGTTGCGCCGGTCGCACCAGGTGGTGGCCGCCGGGGAGGGCACCAAGACGCTGCGCGAGGCGATGATGCAGATCATCCTGGCGGATGTGTCCATGAGCCTGGACAACGTGCTGGCGGTGGCTGGTGCGGCGCAGGACCGGCTTTGGGTATTGACCGCGGGGCTGCTGCTGTCGGTCGCCCTGATGGGGTTGGCCGCCGGCCTGATCGCTCGGCTGCTGGAACGGCACAGGTGGATCGCCTGGGTCGGGCTGCTGATCGTGCTGTATGTCGCACTGACGATGGTCTGGCACGGTGGGCATGAGGTGGCGGGGGCGGCCGAGACCAGCGGCTGGTCTGGCCGGATCGCCTTCTGGTTCGATCGGATCAGCGATTGGTTTCATGTGGTGGTTCGCGGTGTGGCGGGCCTCTGGCGGTGAGGGACAGGCCCGAGTTCAGTGAAAGATGCGTCCCGCGTCGATTGCTCAGTGAAACACGCGTCCCGCGTCGATTGCTCAATGAAACACGCGTCCCGCGTCGATGACGATCGTCTGGCCGGTCATGGTCTCGGTGCGGCACATGGTTACCACCATGTCGGCGCAGTCGTCCTTGTCGGCGGCCTTCTTCAGCAGCGATCCGGCCGTGGAGCGTTCGATCATCTCGGGCCGGAGATTGGCTGTTGCCCGCGTGCCCTCTATCAGTCCCGGCGCCACGCAGTTGACGAGCGTCTCCGGCGCCATCGCCACCGCCATGCAGCGCGTGAGGTGGATCAGGCCCGCCTTCGCCACCGCATAGGCGATGGACGATCCCACGGGGTGCAGCCCCGCCACGGACGCGATGTTGACGACGCGGCCGGCGCCCTGGGCCTTCATGATCGGGGCCACCGCCTGGGTCAGGCGCATCGGCCCCGTCAGGTTGACGGCCATGATCTTGTCCCACACCGGGGGCGTCAGAGCGTCGAGGTCGGCGAACGGGACCGCGTGGTTGTAGGCGGCGTCGTTGATCAGGATGTCGAGGCGGCCGAAGCGTTTGATTACGTCGCCGATGAGGGCTTCGATGGCGGCGCTGTCGGTGATGTCGCAGGCGAAGGCGGCGGCGTTGATCTGGTAGCGCGCGGCGAGGTCTCGGGCGACGGTTTCGGCCTGGTCGCGGCTTTGGGCATACATGACGGCGATGTGGGTGCCTTCCTTTGCCAGCGCGTGGCAGATGCGTTGACCGAGCCCGCCGTTGCCGCCGGTGACGAGTGCGACGGTGCCTTTGAGGTCCATGAGGTTTCTCCTGTTTGCGGTTGTTTCGCCCGGGCGCCCGGTGTTTGGGGGAGAGACTGTATCTTAACCCGGCGGGCAGGCAATTCATTCCGCACCGATTTCGTCAGGGGGCGGCGGATCAGGATGGAGCTGATGCCTGTCAGGAGGTCTTCCAGGTCATAAGTGGTTGGTCAGTACCGCGGCGGGGTTGAGCAGAAACGAGAATTGGGCTGAACTCTTGCTTGCTTCCGGAATTCCTCGGGGTGCGCAGGCTGCCGGGGGGTGCGCGGGTTGCTGGCCGACGCGCGCATATGCGTGACACCAAAAAAGGGGAGGAACTGCCATGCCGTTCTACGAAAAAGGCAACGTCCGCATCCATTACGAAGAGGCCGGGTCCGGCTTTCCTTTGTTGATTATTCCCGGCGGGGGGTTGAACGCGACAATCGGGTTCCTCAGCGACGGCGCGCCGTTCAACCCGATCGAGGAATTCAAGGCCGAGTATCGCTGTATCTCGATGGACCTGCGCAACGCCAACGGCGGACAGTCGCAGGGCCCGCTCGAGATCGACCGGCCGTGGGACGCCTACACCGATGACCAGCTTGGCCTGATGGATCACCTGGGCATCAAGCAGTTCATGGTGATGGGCTTTTGCATCGGCGGCCCCTTCATCTGGAACCTGTTGCGGCGCGCGCCCAACCGGGTTGTCGCCGCCGTGCTGGCGCAGCCGAGCGGGTCCCGTCCGGAAATGCGCGACCTGTTCTACAACAACAACATGGCCGGCTGGGGAGCCGAGCTGTGCGCTCGCCGGCCCGACGTCACGATGGCGATGGTCGAACCGTTCCTGAGCAAGATGTACCGCTCCAACCCCGACTTCGTGTTCACCGTGACGCGGGATTTCGTGCGGGCTTGCCAGACGCCGATACTGGTCCTGCCGGACGATATCCCGGCGCACCCTTATGCGGTGGCCATGGAGTCGGCGCGCCTTGCACCGAATGCGCAGGTTAGCCTGTATCCGTGGAAGGACCCCAAGGAGCTGATTCCCCTGGCCGTGCGTCACGTGCGGACGTTCTTGCGGGCGAATCAGCCTGGTCCGGGGCTTTGACATCTTCCGAGTGTCTGGGGGAATCCCCATTGGCACGGTGATCCTTCGCCTTCCTGACGACACCTGCGAGCGCCTCAAGCAGCTTGAGGCCTCACCCGCCGGCTCGCATGTCCTGTTTTACCGCCTGATTACAGGTGGAATCGACGTTGTCCGCATCCTGCACGAACGCATGGATTTTGGGCGGCACGTCTGAGACACATAGCCCCCGAGCCCCCAACATGCCACGCTCCCGCCGACACCCACGGGAGAAACACACATGCGCATCGTCGCCCTGGAAGAACACTTCACCGTCCCCCGCATCGTCGCCGGCATCTCGCCCGATGCGATCGCCCGCCGCGGCTTCCCGGGCCCTGACTTCGTCT
>JAQGHW010000307.1 GCA_028291505.1 Rhodopila sp.
ATCCCAGCGCCAGGATATCCAGACTGCGCTTGGCGGTCAGGGCGGCGGCGACCCGCGTGAGCGGCGAGGAAGGCGCGGTCAGGTCGGTCGGCATGTCGCAAGCCAGGGTATTCTCCGCCTGAGCCCAGGCGGGAATAACGGCGACCAGGGTCAGTAAAACACAGGCAAACGAAAGCCGTTGCATAAGCTCAACCGGTATCAGGCTGGGCATCCACCGGCAAGAGTGCTGCCGCCTGCGACGGCTCGGCGCGCGGGGATTTTGTTCGGCCCTTGGTGCGGTACCAGGCGGCCAGCGCACCCACGCCGACCATGCCGATCGCACCGGCCAGGTTGATCGCCACCTGCATGGGGGCTCGGTCGTCGTATTCCAGCCCGAGTCGGGCGAGGAAGCCGAAGACGATGCCGGAGCAGAAGACCGGCAGCGAATTCTGCCCGACCAGCACAAACGGTGCGGCCCAGCGGCTGCGAAGCCATGGTTGATCGAAGCGGATCAGGCGAACGCACAGCCACGTCAGCGCCAGGATCGAAAGCAACCTGAACGGGTACAACCCGGTCTTGTCCTCGACCACCAGGTAGTGGAACACCTTGGATCCGGAAACCAAGTCCAGCAGGTGCGGGTATGGCTCGATGATTAATGTCACGACCATGCCGAGCAGCACCGTTGCCGCGGCGACGGTATCGAGTACCCAGGGATGTGCGGTTGGCCGCAGCGGTGCGCAGGCGAGCAAGACGCCGATGACGAAGAGGAATTGCCAGGCGAACGGGTCGAAGAACCAGCCCTCGCCGGTCCAGGCGGCCAGGTTCAGGCTGGTAACGCGCACGACCAGGTAGATGGCGAACGACAGGCCGAACAGTACCCTGGGCCAGCGCAGCAGCCAGATGGTCGCGGCGAAGGAGGCCATCAGAACCACGTAAAGCGGCAGGATATTCAGGAGGCTGGGTTGGAAGCGCAGCAACACGGCCTCCAGAATGCTGCGGTAGGGGTCGTCGCCGAGCACATCCAGGCGGGTTTCTTCCAGGTAGTTCAGCCGGTTCAGAGCGGTGGCGGAATAGGTGACCTGGGCGGTGAACAGCACGAACAGGAAGATGTGCGCGACATACAGGGTCCATGCGCGACGCATCACATCGGCCGCGGTGGAGATGTATCCGCTGGTCCGTAGCCGCAGCCCGTAGGACAAGCCCGCCCCGTAGCCGGCGAGCAGCACGAACACCTCGGTTGCATCGCACATGGCGAAGTTCTGCAGGCTGTAGCGGCCCAAGACGTCGCCGGGGATGTGATCCGTGTAGATCCACCATAGCGCCAGGCCACGGAAAAAATCGACGCGAAAGTCTCGCGCCGCGGATCGCCTGATGAGGTCCATTGCCCGCATGTGGGGGAGGCAAGGCCATTCGAAATCACGGCGATACGAACCATCACATCACGTTTTCGGGGTTTGTGTTACAGGTCTTCCCCTGTTGCAGGTTTTCCCCCACTACAGGCTTGCCCCGCTACAGGCCTTGCCCCGCTACAGGCTTGCCCCGGCGCGATGGAACGCCTCGGTGGTGGCGAGGTAGGTGTCGATGTCGCGGTCCTCCGGCGCCGCCATGACATGCTGGATGCCGGCGTCGCTGTAGGCGGTCAGAGCATCGCGCATGCCGGACACGTTCTGTGCGTTGCAGTTGACGCGGATGGAGATGGTGAAGTCGTCGTTCGGCCGTTCGGTGCGGAGCCGCTTCACGACGCCTGCCGCCTGTTCGGGACTGACCCGGCTGCCGTGCCAGCCATCCAGCCGCAGCGCCCGCTTGAACGCGGCATCCGACGAGCCGCCGATCCAGATCGGGATCGGTGTGGTTGGCTGTGGCTGTGCGCGCATGTTCTCGATCTTGGCTGGGATCCATTTGCTGTCGAAGGTGACCGGGTCCTGCGACCAGACGGCGCGCATCATGGCGATCCCTTCATCCATCCGGCGCCCGCGTTCCTTGAACGGGACGCCGAGCGCGTCGAACTCGGCTTCCAGCCAGCCGACGCCGGCGCCCAGGATCAGGCGGCCGTTGGACAGGTTCTGCAGGGTTGCCAGTTCTTTCGCCAGTGGCAGGGGATGGCGCAGCGGCAGGACCAGGACCGAGGTGCCGAGGCGGACTCGGCTGGTCGCCGCGGCGGCCCAGGTCAGGGTCAGCACCGGGTCCCAGAAATTTGGCGAGGGCGGGTAGCTGCTGTCCTTGGGGACGATGATGTGCTCGCTGACCCAGACGTCGTCGAGGCCTAGTTCCTCCGCCTGGATGGCGACGCGGCGGATGCTGTCGGGGCCGGCTTTGCGGCCGATATGGGGTAGGTGGATGCCGAGCTTCATGGGTGTTTCCTCCTGCTGCCATAGTCCAGAGTTGGGCGGCGGAAGTCCATGGGTCCGGAGGTTGCCGCTTTCGTGCTTGTTCTGGGCCGCATGCCCGATATCGGCATCGGGGGGCGTTGGCCGCGGCGCCGCAGGTTACCTTGCAGGTTGCCGCGTCCACCCTTGCGTGCCCCGCACCGCCTGAGCCACCTTGCGGCAACACCACGCTGACAAGGTCCGTCCGATTCCCACCCAAGAACGAGCGAAGCCCCGCCGGAAAACCGCCCGCAAACCCAAGGCGGCCGGCGCAGCGGCGTTCGAACCGCTGAAGACCGAGCGACTGACCCTGCGGCCGCTGCGCGCGAATGACGCCGAGGCGCTGCATCGCCTCGTCAACGACTGGGAGGTTACCCGCACGCTGGCGGAAATCCCCTATCCGTATCCCCGATCGCTGGCCGATGAGTGGATCGAATCGACGGTGGCGCAACTTGCCGACGGGGCGGCCTATCATATGGCCATCACCGGCAAGGAAGGCCGGAAAGAGACTCTGGTCGGCGTTGTCGGCCTTAGCCTGGATGCCGCTCGCCGGACCGGCCGCCTGGGCTACTGGGTCGGCCGAGCGTATTGGAAGCACGGGGTCGCGACGGAGGCGGTGCAGCGGATGACGAGTTGGGGGTTCGCCAACCTACCGCTCGACCTGATCGCGGCTGAGGTGACGGAGGACAATGTTGCATCCTTCAAGGTGTTGCGCCGCGTCGGGTTTCGCGAGGTCGGGACTGGCGTGCGGGCGTCGCTGACCACGCGCGACGAGCATACGGTCATCGTCTTCGAGGCGACGCGCGACGACATCTTCGGCCGCCCCGAGGCCCCGGCGGCCGATGTCGAGAGCCCTGGCGCCAAGCCGCTGCTGCTGGTTGCCGCCTGCGCTCTGGTCGATGTCGATGGCCGGGTTTTGCTGGCTCGCCGGCCGGAGGGGAAGAAGATGGCCGGTCTGTGGGAATTCCCTGGCGGCAAGCTGAATCCCGGCGAGACGCCCGAGGCGGCGCTGATTCGTGAACTGAAGGAAGAACTTGGTATCGACGTGGCGGCCGCCTGTCTGGCACCCTTCGCCTTTGCGTCGCACGACTATGAGGGGTTTCATCTGCTGATGCCGCTGTTCGTTTGCCGGCGCTGGAAAGGCACCCCGGCGCCGCGGGAGAAGCAGACGCTGGCCTGGGTGCGTGCGTCGAAGCTGACCGAGTATGAAATGCCGCCTGCCGACAAGCCTTTGATTCCGCTGCTTCGCGACTTCCTCTAGGGACACCGTCCATGGCCGCCAAAAATCCAACCGCCTGCCTGCTGGTGATCGGCAACGAGGTGCTGTCCGGCCGGACCCGTGATGCGAACATCCAGTTCCTGGCGACCGGTTTGGGGAACAAGGGCATTCCGCTGCGGGAGGTCCGGGTGATTCCGGATGTTCCAGAAACGATCATCGGTACGGTGAACGAGGTGCGCGCGAAATTCGATTACGTGTTCACCACCGGGGGGATCGGCCCGACCCACGACGACATCACCAGCGAGTGCATCGCCGCGGCGTTCGGCGTGCCTTGGGAGCGGCATCCCGTGGCGTGGCCTAGGATGGAAGCCAGCTACAAGCCCGGTGAGTTCAATGCCGCTCGGCAACGAATGGCGACGATGCCGCGCGGGGCGGCGCTGATCGAGAACTCCATCAGTGTGGCGCCCGGGTTCCAGATGGAGAACGTCTATGTGATGGCGGGGGTGCCGCGGGTCATGCAGTCGATGTTCGAATGGCTGGCACCCAGGCTGGAAGGCGGCGCGAAGATCGAGATGCGGGCGGTGCATGTTCTGGGCTTGCCGGAAGGGATCATCGCCGAGGGTCTGGGCGAGGTGCAAAAGCGGTATCCCGGTCTGGACCTGGGCAGCTACCCGTTCTACCGGGCGAGTGGGAACGGGGTGGCACTGGTGGCGAAGGGATCCGACGGTGACGCGGCGGAGAAGGCGATTGCCGAGGTGACCGCGCTGATCATTGGTTTCGGTAAAGTGCCGATTCCGGGAGAGCCGCCGGAGGTTTGATACTCGCGGCCGGCGGGAGATGGATACCTCGTCACGGCCCAGCGGTTTTGACTGGAGACACTTGCCGGCGGTTGGGCGCTGGCGAGGGTTTCCGATTTCCTTTGGTGCCGCGGGCGGCTGATGCTGCTCGCGCTCTGGCATGGCATGGTTGAAGCGATCCTCGGAGCGTTGACGTTCCGCCACTGACTTGTGTACGGTCGTCCAGAGAAACATAATACGGGGAAGCAGCCATGTTCCAGTGCAACGGACCGATGGGCGGCCTTTCGCTGGCGCGTTGCGGATGCATCCCGCCTCTGTTGCCCGACCGCCTTGGCCGGCGGGCCATGCTGCTCGGTGCGGCGGCCTTGGGCATCGCGTCGGGGGTGTCCGCCACGGATGCCCAAACACCACCGGAACGGTTCCGGATCGATGTCCATCATCACTACACGTCCCCCGCTTTGCTGGCGATGATGAAGGGCCGGCGGACCCACCAAACGTTCAACGAGGAATGGACCGTAGGGAAATCGCTCGATGCGATGGATCGCGGCGGCGTCGGCACGGCGGTGGTTTCCACCAGCGATCCGGGGGTGTGGTTTGGCGATTTCGACGCCGCCGCGGCGCTTGCTCGCGACTGTAACGAGTATCAGGCGAGGCTGATCGCGGATCATCCTGGACGTTTTGGTATGTTTACGACGGTCCCGCTGCCCGATGTCGATATGGCGTTGCGGGAGGTCGCATACAGCCTGGACGTGCTGAAAGCGCACGGTGTGGGCGTCATGACCAGCTATGCCGGCAAATACCTCGGAGACCCGGCGTTCACACCACTGATGGAGGAACTGAACCGGCGCAAGGCGGTGGTGTTCGTGCATCCGCTCGGGTCTGCCTGTTGCAGCAACCTGCTGCCGGGGGTGCCGGATCAGGTCGTCGAATACAACAGCGAAACGTCACGCACCGTGGCCAGCCTGGCATTCAGCGGGACGTTGGGGAAATACCCTGATATACGCTTCATCTTCTCACATGGCGGCGGCACTGTGCCGTATCTGGTGGCGCGCTTCGAACGGCTGTTCAACAGCCGTCCGGACCTGAAGGCAATGACGCCGGACGGTTGCGTGGCGCTGCTGCGCAAGCTGTACTTCGATACGGCACAGGCGTTCAATGAATTCTCGATGGCGTCGCTGACTCGCCTGATGCCGACGGAACATATCTTGTACGGATCGGATTTTCCCGCGGCGATGCCAGACGCGACATCCAAGGGCCTGGAAGCGTTTGGGCTGTCCGTGGCGCAGCAGCGCGCGATTGGCCGGGACAATGCGGCGGCTTTGATGCCGGCGCTTGCCTGAATCGCGGATAGAGCACTTTCACCCTGACTGCGCAGGGCGAAAGTGCTCTATCTCTTTGTTTGATCGCATGATTCACACGCTACGAACGTTCCCCTCGCGTTTCGTCAGCTTGGCTGAGGCCAACGAAACGCTGGCCGCTCAGCGTGATCAAGCGCTAACTTGCAGGCGTCAGCTTGTCCTGCGTTTTCGTTTCGAAGTCGCTGGCATCGTGGCGCTCGTGTAACTGGCTTGAGGGCTC
>JAQGHW010000321.1 GCA_028291505.1 Rhodopila sp.
CAACGACGGCCCGAAGAACATTGTCGACTCGGTCGAATATATCTCATCGCGCATCTGGGCGGATGCGGAGGGGCGCAACCATGCCGGGCTGGTTCTTGTCGCGGAACAACGGGTCTACGCCGCTCGCGACGTCATCAAGGGCGATGCTCGGCCGGGCGGTTTTATTCTCGCCGGCGGGCATGGGGGTATCCTGGCGAGCGTGGGCCATGGCGGGAAGCCTCGGCTGCTGTATGTGCCGGTCAGCCTGCACACCTGGCGGTCCGAGGTGAATGTTGCGAAATTGCCCGTGTCGGTTTCGGGACTGCATGGCGCGACCATGCCGATCAAAGATGCCGAGGGAGACTTGCTGGAAAGCGCGATTCCCAAGGTGTCCATCGTGAAGGACGGCAGCTATTACGAGGACGAGGCGCTGGGCGGTCCCGAACAGCAGGTCGATATCGTTGCCTGGCTGGAGTATAGCCTGAAGCATGCGGCGCTGGCCGGTTTCGCGGTGGAAGGGCTGTCGCCCTACGGCAAGCCGGCGACGCCTTCCCGCACGCGGGCGTTGTTGCTGGCGGTGTATAGCGGGCTGCCGGTGGTGTTCTGCGGACGCGGCAACACCGAGGGTTTCGCGGTGCCAATGAGCCCGTTCATCGCCGGCGCCAACCTGGTGGTGACGAAGGCTCGTATCCTGTTGATGGCGTGCCTGATGAAGTTCGGCACCCTGCCGGCGGCGCGCGATCCGGCCCATCCGACGGCGGCGGAGATTGCCGCGACGGCTGCGAAGGCCGCTGAATACCAGGTGATTTTCGATACGCATTGAGGCGCGTCGTTTCGGGCAGCTGCCCCTGCGCGCCCTTCGGGCCGCTGGCATATCTTGTTTTCGGGCGAGCTGGGTATTACTCTTACATGTAGGTGTAAGGATCCATGGCATGCGAATCACATCCAAAGGGCAGGTGACGATCCCGGCGGATATCCGGGAACAGGCGGGGCTTCTGCCGCACACGGACGTCGAGTTTCGGTTCGACGGGAATGTGGTAAGCATTGTCCGCGCTGCGACCCGCAAAACCGATAGCCGGGGAGCGCGCCTGGTTGCTCATTTGCGGGGACGTGGCGATATTGCCCTGAGCACCGACGCCATCATGGCACTGACCCGTGACGAATGAATGACCGCGGTCGTGGTGGACAGCAATGTCCTGCTCGACCTGATGAGCGAGGACGCAGCCTGGTTCACCTGGTCGGCCAGTGCCATTGAACGTGCTGCCGAGGAGTTTCGCCTCGTCATCAACGCCGTCATCTATAGCGAAGTCGCGGTTCGTTACTCGAAAATCGAGGATCTCGACGCGGCGCTGCCAAAGTCGATGTTCGACCGCGAGCCGATCCCTTATGAGGCCGCCTTTCTCGCTGGGAAGTCGTTTCTTACGTATCGACAACGCGGTGGGGTCAAGCGATCACCGCTGCCGGACTTCATGATCGGTGCCCATGCGGCCGTCGCCGGCTATCAGCTATTGACGCGCGACGCCGGCCGGTATCGCACCTATTTCCCGCGTTTAAGATTGATCGCGCCGGAACAATAGACCCGCCGCCGATCAAGCCTGCTGGACGCCCCCGCGAATACTGCCGAGATAATCCGCGATGGCCCCAACATCCCTGGCCACGCAGGCGGTGTAGCCGTCGGGCCGCACCAGCCACACACCGCCGTTGCCGAACGGTGGCCGGATTGTCGGGTCCAGCAGATCCTTATGGTCCTGCAGCAGGTTCGCCACCGCCGGCCCGGCCGATGCGAACAGCGCAAAGCGTGGGTCGCGGCCAGCTCCGACGGGGACCTGTCCGGCGCGCGGCGGTGCGCGTTCCCCGGCAGCCGGGCCGCCGAACCCATGCGCCGAGGGGCCGTTGAGGGGGCTGTGTGCATAGCCCAGCGACACCTCCGCCAGTGTATTCGCCATCGCCCGGCGCACCGGAGACAGGCCGAACAGGAAGCCGGCCACCAGGTTCCGGACCACCTGCGCGGTGTGGTTCTTCATCACGCCCACCGCGGTCAGCCGCCCGGCGGCCGCCAGCACCTGCGCCCCGATCGCGCTACGCTCCTGGCTGTAGCTGTCGAGAAGTCTCTCCGCGGCGCATTCACCCCGGCAGACCAGTGCCAACTTCCAGGCCAGATTGACCGCGTCCTGCATGCCGGTATTCATCCCCTGCCCGCCGGCCGGGCTGTGCACATGGGCGGCGTCGCCGGCCACGAACGCTCGGCCGGAGCGGTAGTCGGCCACCTTGCGCTCGTTGATCCGGAAGGCCGACAGCCAGATCGGATCCGACACGACCAGCCCGGCCGGCCCGCGGCGGTCAACCACCGCCTGGACCTGATCGAGCGTCGGATCGGCGGGATGAGGCCCCTCGGAACGCCCGGTATCGGCAATGACCCGGTAGCGGCCGGGGGCGATCGGGAAGACCGCCAGCACGCCGTCCTCATGCCAGTAGGCGGCTATTTCCGACGCGGGCAGACGGATCCCCGCCAGATGGATGTCTGCCAGGATCCAGTCGCTTTGCAGTGTATCGCCAAGAAACGACAGTCCCAGGGTGTGGCGGACGATGCTGTGGGCGCCGTCGCAGCCGATCAGCCATGCGGTCTGCTGAGCCTCTTGCCGCCCGTCCGGATGCCGCAGCGTCGTGGTGACCGCGGATCCGGTGTCGGTGAAGCCGATCACCTCAACCGCACGCTCCACGTTGACGCCGAGAGCGGCGAGATGTGCCTCCAGCAGCCGCTCGGTTTCCGACTGCGGCAGCATCAAGGCGTAGGGATGCGGGCTTTGGACGCCGGTGAAGCTGACGTGGCCGATGGTTCTTTCGCCGACGATGATATTGGCGGAGTCGACCTTGTGCCCGGCCGCCACGAAGGTGTCGCCGCACCCCGCACGATCGAGCAGTTCCAATGTGCGGCTCCAGAGCACCAGGGCCTTGGATTTGTCGGTCCGGTGCGCGGCCTTGTCGACAATGCGCACGGAGACGCCATAGCGCGCCAACTCGGCCGCCATGGTCAGGCCAACCGGACCGGCGCCAACAACCAGGACCTGTTTGTCCATACGCTTCCTCCCCTGTCCGCTGTTTGCGACGGGCCTGTAGCCTTGCCCGCGAAACCCTGCTTACCTCGCGTCCATGGATGAAGACCTTCCTATCGTCGATGCTCACCACCATTTGTGGGACCTCGAAGGCTCGCTGCGCTATCCGTGGCTTGTATCCGGGGAGCACGCCTGGCTGGGTGACTATTCGCGTATCCAGCGCAGCTACCTGCCGGCCGAGTACCGCCGCGACACCGCCCTGCACAACGTTGTCGGCACCGTCCATGTGGAGGCGGAAGCGGATCGCGCCCAGCAACTCGCGGAAACCGGGTGGCTGACCCGTGTCGCGGCCGAAACCGGTATGCCGAACGCCATCGTTGCCCATGCCTGGGTCGATACGCCTGACGCGGAAGAAATCATCGCCGCGCAGGCCGCCAACCCGATGGTCCGCGGGATCCGGACGAAGCCGGTCATCGCCGCTGGCCCCGATCAGTCCGTGCGCGGTGAGAAACGCAGCCTGCAAGACCCGGTGTGGCGCGCGGGGCTTGGGCTGCTGACGAAGTATGATTTGTCCTGGGACCTGCGCGTGCCCTGGTACCATCTGGAAGAAGCGGCGGAGGTGTGCCGGGAGCATCGCGATCTGCAGATCGTGGTGAACCATACCGGTTACCCGCTGGATCGGTCGAAGGAACAGCTCGCGGTGTGGAAACGCGGCATGGAGGCGCTGGCGTCCTGCCCGAACGTCTGGTGCAAGATCTCCGGCCTGACGGTGAAGGGCAAACCCTGGACGCTGCAGGTAAACGGCGCGGTGATCCGAGAAACGATTGGGATGTTCGGGGTGGATCGCTGCATGTTCGCCTCCAACTTTCCGGTGGACAGCGTCAAGGCGAGCTGGGACTGGATCTATTCGCAGTTTAAATATGTGACGGCCGGCTTGCCGATCGAGGACCGGCGGAAACTGTTCGCGGAGAACGCGCTGGCGTTTTACCGGATCGGGTCGGGTCTATCCCGGTAGCCCGAGGACTGGATCATCCTGCGCAGGGACGCGTGAGATGCGCTGTTCCGGGCCGGGGCGTCCGACGACCTCAGCGCGGCGCCGGCGTGGGGTGGGTCGATGTCAAAGATCGCGTTCGCTTATTCTTCCTTCATTTTTAATTGGGAGAAGTTCGAGGGCCACGAAGCAACTGTGTTGTTCGCTTTGAGAATCCCATACCGGGCAGCCCTACCGGTGTGGAATGGCGAGATACGCCTGTTGGTGCCAGCGTTTGCCGATTAGGGCTACCGCAATGAAGCAGGGCTGTTCCGCTGGTCCTGCGCGCCCGGGTATTGTCGGCGGCGCAAGGATCAATGAGACTCGTCTTCGATGTTCTGAGAGGACACGCACCCATGGACCTGAAAGACAAAGTCGCTGTCATCACCGGTGGCAGCGGGGCGATCGGATCGGCGGCGGCCCATCGCATGGCGCAGGCCGGGGCGAAGATCGTCGTGGGCTACAACAGCAAGCCTGAACAGGCGGATACGGTGGTTAAGTCGCTGCCCGGTTCGGGCCACCGCGCGATCCGCATCCCCATGCTGGAGACTCCGCTGATCCGGGAAGCCGCCGCGATCGTCGAGAACGAATACGGGCGCTGCGATGTGCTGGTGAACTCCGCCGGGTTTACCCGGATGGTTCCGCACACCGATCTGGAAGCGCTCACCGACGAGCTGATCGACGCGATCTTTGTCGCCAACGTGCGCGGCCCGTTCGCGACGATCCGAGCCTTCGCGCCGCTGATGAAGAGGTCGGGGGATGCGGTGATCGTGAATATTTCGAGCGTCGCGGCCATTGTCGGTACTGGCAGCAACATCGCCTATGGCGGGTCCAAGGCGGCGCTGGACACCATGGCGCTTTCGCTGGCCCGCGTGCTGGGCCCGGAGATTCGCGTCCTGACCGTGTCGCCCGCGGCCGTGGACACCGCGTTCGTGCCGGGCCGTACAACCGCCATGGTGGAGCGGGTTGCCGCCACCACTCCGCTGAAACGTGTTGTGCAGGCCGATGAAGTCGCGCAGGCGGTGATGGCCGCGGTGGTCCACCTGACGTCCACCACCGGGTGGATCATTCCGGTGGACGGCGGCAAGCTGGTGGGCTGAGGTTGGCCGCGGCCCAATCCCCTGGCATGCTGTCCGGGCCAACATGATGGAGATAGCGATGATTGAATGGGTGCGGGTGGCGGCGAAGGGTGACGTGGCCGAGGGCGCATGCCTGGGCGTGCGGGTCGGGACGACGGAAGTCGCGATCTACCACCTGCCTGGCGGCGAATTTTGTGCCACCGGCAACGTGTGCTCGCATGAATACGCGCTGCTATCGGACGGCTGGCTGGAGAACGGCTGCATCGAATGCCCATTGCACGCCGCGCAGTTCGACGTTCGCACCGGCAAGGCGATGTCGGCCCCGGCCGACGAGGACATCGTCGTCTATCCCGTCAAAGTCGAGGGCGACGACCTGCTGGTGCAAGTGCCCTGATGATGGTGATGCGGTCCCCGGGTGGGCGGGTGCTCCTGGTTCCGCTGGGGCTGGCTCCGTTCGGGCTGGTTCCGTTGGGGCTGGGGGCGTCGTGACCGCCCTCGGCCCGATCGACTGCGACGTCCACCCTGTCGTCCCCGGGATCGCATCGCTGCTGCCTTACCTCGACGATCACTGGCGCGAAACCGTGGTCCGCCGCGGTATCGAGGACCTGACGACGATCGCCTATCCGACCCGCAACCCGCTGAGTTTCCGCCAGGACCTGCGCGACGAAACGGGGCGCACGGCGACCGATGTTGCCACGCTGGGTCGCCAGGCGTTGGACCCGTTCGGTACACGGCTGGCGATCTGCAACTGCCTGTACGGCGTGCAGGCGCAGTTCAGCGAGGACCTGGGCGTGGCGTTCGCCCGAGCGCTGAATGACTGGATGGTCAAGGAATGGCTGGACCGGGACGCCAGGCTGCGCGCATCGATCGTGGTGCCGATGCAGAACGCGGAACTGGCGGTGGACGAGATCAACCGCTGTGCGCCGGACCGCCGCTTCGTCCAGGTGATGCTATTGGTGGGCAGCGAGAACACGCTCGGGCGCCGGCAGTACTGGCCGATCTATGCTGCCGCCGAACGCCACGGCCTGCCCATCGGCATCCATGCCGGCAGCACGTATCGCCACCCGATGACGCCGGTGGGGTGGCCGACCAGCTTCACCGAGGAATACGTCAACCAGGCGACCGCGTTCCAATCCCAGCTGACCAGCCTGATCGCCGAGGGTGTGTTCGCCAAATTCCCTGCCCTGACCGTGGTGCTGATGGAATCCGGCGTGACCTGGCTGCCGGCGTATCTGTGGCGATTGACGAAATTCTGGAAGGGGCTGCGCAGCGAGATCCCCTGGGTGTCCGATCCGCCCAGCTCCATCGTGCGCGACCGGGTGCGCCTTACGTTGCAGCCGTTCGACGCGCCTCCCGATCCGTCCGCCGTCATGCGCCTGATCGACCACATCGGTTCGGATGAGATGCTGCTATTCTCCACCGACTACCCGCATTATCAATTCGACGGGGAAAACCCTGTCCCGGAAGGCCTGGATCCGGGCCTGGCGCGGAAAATCATGGCGGAGAACCCGTTGCGGACCTATGTTCGATTGAACGAAAGGGAGACTGTACCATGAATGTGGACGTCCTTGGTCGCTCCGGCGTGCAGGCTGCTTCCATGTCGAAGCTGGCGATCGCGGATTGCGACATCCATCCTCGGCCGGCCGGCGTTGGCATCGGTGGAGTCAGCAAGTCGCTGTATCCGTATCTGTCGAAACGCTGGGTGGACCACGTCGAGGAATTCGGCATCCAGTACCGCCAGCCTTGGGAGAAGGGTTCCGCTTATCCGAAAGGCCAGCCTCAGGCGTGCCGGCGGGATGCGTTTTTGCCGGACGGTCGGTCCCCCGGCAGCGACCTGGCGTTCATGGCCGAACAGCATCTGGACCCGAACAACGTGGCGCTGGGTATCCTGAACCCGCTGACGAGCGGCCAGGGTGCGGTCAATCCGCTGTTGTCCGATGCCATGACTCACGCCACGAACGAATGGCAGAAGGCCGAGTGGACATCGCAGGACAAGCGCCTGCGCGGTTCCGTCGTGGTGCCTTATGAGGACACCGCCGCGTCCGTGCGGGAGATCGAACTGCGCGCCGGCGATGCGAATTTCGCCCAGGTGCTGCTGCTGTCGCGCACCGCCGAACCGTTGGGGCAGCGGCGCTACTGGCCGATTTATGAGGCGGCCGCGGCTGCGGACCTGGCCGTCGGCATCCACGCTTTCGGGAATGGCGGCTGGCCCAACACCGCCGGCGGCTGGGGCAGCTACTACATCGAGGAAATGGTTGGCCACGCCCAGGCGCAACAATCGCTGCTGGTCAGCATGATCCTGGAAGGTGTTTTCGAACATGTGCCCGGGTTGCGGGTCGTGCTGGTCGAGGGCGGGTTGGCCTGGGCCGCTGCTTTGGGTTGGCGCATGGATCGTCAGTGGGCAAAGTTGAAGCGGGAGCTGCCGCATCTGAAGCGCGCGCCGTCGGAATACATTCGCTCGAACGTGTGGTTCACCACGCAGCCGATCGAGGAACCCGAACCCCGTACCCAGTTGGCTGAGGCGCTGGACTGGATCGGCTGGGACCGCATCCTGTTCGCCACGGACTACCCGCACTGGGACTTCGACCACCCCGAGCAGGCGCTGCCGATCAAGCTGACCGAGGCGCAACGGCAGGCGGTGTTCCTGGATAATGCGAAGGCGGTTTACCGGCAGGCTTGAGCAGGGGTTGAAGCAGCCCAATCGTCGGAGTCCGCATCATGATTACCGCGATCGTCCTTTACGACCTGCCGCCGCACATCGGCCGTCAGGAGTGCCTTGAGCACTATCGCAAGATCGCACCCGGCTTCCTGTCCGTTCCGGGCCTGGTGCGCAAGCAATTCATCTACGCAATGGACGGCGGCATGGCGGGTGGCGCCTATATGTGGGAGAGCCTGGAAGCGGCGCAGGCTTTCTACAGCGGTCCGTGGCGCGACGGGATCCTCGCGCGCTATGGCGGGGCGCCGCGCATTACCTATTACGAGACATTCGCCGTTGCCGACGC
>JAQGHW010000362.1 GCA_028291505.1 Rhodopila sp.
GAAGCCGGGCCGGGCCTGTGCAGCGCGGCCGGAGGACGGATTTGCCGGATCGAGCATGCCGCGTGCCCATTCGGGGCACTCGGGCAATGAACCACCGAGGCAGGCCGATCAGCTGGTTATACCCGCACGTCGTTTCTGCACCGCTACCAGATCCCGCAGCAGCCGCACCTTCGGGTCCGGAGGATCCGGGCATAGCAGCCTGGCGATGAAGGCCAACCCATCCCGCAGTCGAGGGACGATGGTCGGGCCGATGTGATCCGCACCCAGGACGGTGCGGTATTCATGCGGAATGCCGTGATCGTAAAGCGTGCGATGCAGGAATTCTGCGCCTCGGTGCAGTCCATACACATCGTCGCTCCCAGCCTCCAAATAGATGCGAATCCCGGATGACCGGATCGCTTCCGCCTGCGTCGCCGCCAGGGAGGCGGGATTGTTGACAGCCCAGTATGCCTCATCCAGTGGCTGCCCGAAGCGCACCTGCAGCATTTCGTCGGAACGCCAGAAACGATCCTCCAGCTTCACGTCCGCCCAGGTCAGGGCGGGTTCGATACTCGGCTCCCATGCGACGATCGCCCCGAAGACATCGGGGTATTTCAGACCCAGGCGAAGCGCGCCCATGCCGCCCATCGAAATTCCGGCGACCAGGCTGCGATCAGGACAAATCCGATAGCGGCTCCGGATGTGAGGCAGTAATTCGACGACCAGGAAGGTTTCCCACCGCTGCGATCCGTCGCGATAGTCGAGGTAGAACGAATGGCCGGCCCGGGGGGCGACGATGACCATCCCCGCCAAGGTTCCCATCTCCTGGACCAGGGGGCACAGCTGCTGCATCAGGTCCTGTCCGCCGAGGCCGCCGTGCAAGCAAAGCAGCAACGGGTAAGCCTCAGTACCCGAGGCGTAGCCGTCCGGCAGCAGCACCTGAAAATCCACAGGACCCGGCACCAGCCCGGTCGCCAGTCGCTCCGTCGCCAGTCGCCCAGTCGCCAGTCGCCCAATCGCCAGTTGCTCCGTCATCAGTCCGGGGCGGCGCTGTTCGACGACGCCTACATGAACCATGGCTTTACCGTCGTTCCCGGTTTGGTGGAGTGCCAGTGGACGGTCGGAAGTTCCGGCATGATGGGGCGGAATTTGGGTGCGTTGTATGTGAAGAAGATGGCGTCCGTCAGCGCCTCGGTCATCACGGGCCGTTCCGCCAGGCAGGTGCAGTAATAGCGATAGGCGAATTCCTCGGCCTGTTCGGGATCGGCACACCGGTTTTCTGCCTGGTTGAGGAAGTCATCCTTCAGAGTAAACGCATTCCAGGCGGCGATCGTTGCTGGATCGGATGCCATCGCCTCGACATCCGTCTCACGCAGTCCGGCGGCATCCCACAGCGCGCTTGTCCGCCGCGTCTGCAAGCCGTTTTCAGCGGCCAGAGCCGCGATCTCCTTGAAGTACCGGTCGATGTTGTCGTTAGGGATACGGTTACATCGGCCATGGACATCCGCCAGCAGCAGCGTGATGCGGACCTGCTTGCGGCCGAGCGCCGCGTTCATATCATTTCTTGTGTCGCACAGGCGGGCGACCGCGCGGCGGTCGGGTTCGGCGACTTCGGTCCTGTGGCCCACGCCCCAGAAACCATTGAAGGGGATCGTCGTCCCTGCCAGGATCGCGGTCTGGATCAGCTTCCGAATCTCCCCCAATTGCTCGCTGGGCGCGCGGCTGATCTTGCTGCGTGTGAAGCTCTGAATGACACGCTCCGCAGCGTCGCCGGATACCATGTCGCGGACCTTGTCAGCCAGCGCCTTGCCGACCGGATTGCGCGGAATGGCGTGGATCGCAACGATCGCGTCCGGTCGCATGTAGGGTGACAGCTGGGCCACCACGTGGGGGCGGAGATCGGTGGTGGTGCCATGCGACAGCGCGCAGGCGGCGATCACCCGTTCGCCGAGCATTGGGTCCGTTACGCCGACGGTGCAGCACTCGATGACCGACTCGTGCCGCTGCAGGCATTCATCGATTACCTCGGGATGGACCAGCACGCCGTTGCGCTTGATGATGTTCTTGGTGCGCCCGATGATGACGAGCTGGCCCTCGTGATCGAGGTAGCCAACGTCGCCGCTGCGGTACCAACCCTCCTGCAGGCTTTTCTGTGTGAGCTTCTTCTTGTTGTGATAGCCGCTCATGACGATGTCGCCCTTGATCAGGACTTCGCCGCTTTGATCGCCAACGATACGAACCTCACAACCGACCGGTATGCCGGCGGTGTTGTAACGTTTGCGCCCGTCTGGCGGGGTCATGGTGGCCCAGGTGGTTGTCTCTGTCAGACCGTAGCCTTGGTAGACCGGAACGCCCGCCAGAGTTTCGAACTGGCGCCACAGGCTTTCGCCCAGCGGGGCGGTGCCGCAGAAGCAGAATTCGAGCGACGGCAGGCGTCCGATGCTTCCCTGAGCGTGTACCTGCAACAGCGACGCCATGATCGACGGCGTCAGGCTGAGGATGTTTATGCCGTTTGCCTCAACCATGTCGAAAATCGAACGCGCGTTGGTGAACCCATAGGGATCGGTCAGGTATACCTGCGCCTGGGCGGCCAGGCAGACCAGGCCGGTGATCATCGGGGCGTTGATGTGGTAGAACGGCAGCATGCTCAGGAAGCGTTGCCGCGGGCGAATGTGGTAGAATCCGACGAACCGTTTCGCCATTGCCGCGAGGTTGCCCTGGGTGAGCGTCACCCCCTTGGCGTTGCCTGTGGTGCCTGACGTATAGATGATCAGCACGTCGTCCGGCGGGTTGTCCAGGGGCGGCGAGGCGGCTGGGGCATTGTGGGTCTGCCAGGACACCGCAATGCTGGTCCGGTGCGCCGACTTCGTGTATTCGTCGTGCAGCACCAGGACCGGCTTCGCGTCGTCGAGGACCGCATCGATCTCGGCCGGCAGATTGTCGCGATTGATCGGGACCAGGATGCTGCCGGTCATCGCACAAGCGAACAGAACAGGGAAAAAGACAGGATCGTTCTTGGTAAGCAACGCCACTCGATCCCCGGGCCCGACTCCGTTCCGCATGAGCAGGGCAGCCTGGTGGCAGGTGCCGAGCCACAGGTCGTGGTACGTCCAGGTCCGTTCGGTTCGCAGGTCGGTGAGAAACGGGTCCGATGGCGCCGCGGCCACGCTGTCGCGCAAAAGCGTAATAAGTTGAGCCGTCATGCGTAACCCCATTTGCCAACCAGATCCATGCCGACGAAATCGCCGAGGACCCTGATTTGCGACGTTTGGTACATCTGTTCCAGCAGTTGGCGGCAACGCTCAGGCATGGTGACCGGCAATCCCTCGAACACCTTTTTCTCGAGAGGATAACTGGAGTAATCGACGTTGGGCGAAACCCCGAGGAAGCCCAGGACGCGCAGCAGCAGTGCGTTGGGTTGGGTTTTGATGTCCTCGAACAAGTCGGTGAATATCCGGTTTCGGGGAAACACGCTGCTCCAGTTCTGCAGGATGCTCAGGTAGTCGCCGCGGGCTCGGCATTGTTCGGAATTGATGAAGTCGCAATAATCGGCGTCGGAAATGGGCTTGGCGCCGAAACCGCGGATGACGCTGAACTCCATCCTGGCCTCCGACCAGGCGCGCGCCTTTGGCTCTCGCATAAGGAAGATCGTCTTCAGCCCTGGCATCAGGTCGCGGATGTAATGGATTACCTCCAATGGCAACGCACTGTAGCTGGCGGAAAACTCGCCGCGGAGACGCTCAGCGCCGGGTTTGAATATGGCTTTATAGGTCTCGATGGGCTTGGCGATGTGCCGATCGAAATAGCGCACCGGTTTGGTGGCCGGCAGGTAAACCTCGGGATGCTGATAGAGAGTACGGTGCAGCCAGGTGGTGCCGGCTTTCACGGCGCCGATACCCAGAAAGTCGGGCAAATAGCCTTCGTCCATCAGGTCCTCCCGAATTCCACCAGTTCGACGAGTTCGCTACTCGGACCGGTTACAAAACAAATCGTGACGTGACGCCCGTTGATGCGGAACCGTGTCGCTTCGGATGCCGGGTAGCCCGCCTGATCCAAGGCCGCCAGGTCGGCGTGAATGTCGCGTGTGATCAGCGCGACGGAGGCGCATCCGGGATCGTCGGCCATCACATCCGCGTCTTGCTGCGGCGGGTTCCGGTCGAGGCTGACGTTCAGCGGCATCGACAGCATGTTGGGCGGGAACGCGAACCGGTCGGGCATGACGGGTTTGAAGCCGAGGAACTGCCAGAAGATCGCGGAACGATCCGCATGCCTGGCGCGAACGATGACGCCGTCGAGGGATTTTTCGTTCGGAAGATTTTCGAGCCCATCGGGGCAAGCGGTGCCGCCGAACATGGGTACGTAACGAGTGCGGCCGGCGATACCGGTGCAGGTGATCACTTCGATCCGGCTGGTGCCCCGATGGAGGTAGGCCATGCTCTTCGCCACGCCGCGATAGAACGAACGCGTTTCGGTATTGAAATCCGGTTCCTGAAAGTCCAGTGCGTACCCGCAGCGTGTCAGAAGAGCGGCGCTGGCCATGGGGTCTGGAAGCGCGAACTGAACATGATCAATGGCCAGGATGTTCATTCTGCTTCGCTTCGATATAGCTTGCGATCGAACCGATCGACCTGAACCGCTCCTGCGTGGCGTCTTCGGGCATGATCCTGATGCCGAACTGCTCCTCGATCAGCATCACGAGGGCGATCATGCCGAAGGAGTCGACGACGCCTTCCTCGAGCAGGGGGGCGTCGTCTGGCACGCCGGGCGTATAGTGGAAGGCAGCGTTTCCGCCGAGCAGGGTCCGCAGTTTTTCATTTGTCATGTTGGAGCAGGCTCCGTGAGGCGTCAGGAAAAATCTGCAGCCTTCGGGACACTGACTGTCGCTTCAGCATGACAAACCTCGCGATTCGGCAGTGATTCGGACTGTGTATTCTTCGGATAGTGCAGATTCCAACCGGCGCTGCTGAACGCCGGACCCACACACCACATTCGGCTGTCTGCGGCAGGGGCAAAGTGACAGCGATTCCCTTCCACAAAGTTAATATCCGGCGATTTTTTTCGCTATGGGGCTGGGTCGTTTGAGCAGGTTCATCTCCCACGAGCCGACCTGCCGGATTATTAGAGCATGATCACGCTGAGCGGCCAGCGTTTCGTTGGCGTCAGCCAAGCTGACGAAACGCGAGGGAAACGTTCAAAGCGTGTGAATCATGCGATTAAACAAAGGGTTAGAGCATTTTCAGGCTGTACAGTCAGCCTGAAAATGCTCTAAATCTCCGCCGGCAGACTCTCGAATGGATCGTGCGCCGCGACATCGAGTACCCGAAAGTGCCGAAGATTACGGGTCAGGACCATGTAGCCGTGGAACTGTGCCGTCGCCGCGATCGTCAGGTCTGCGAAGCCGGGAGCGTGTCCCGATCCGTGAGCATGGTCGGCCAACTTGCCCAACAGGCGGGCGATCGGGACATCCAGTGGCAAGATCCGGGCGCTGTTGAGGTGCACCAGGGTCTCCAGCCACTCTGCCAACCGATGGGCTTTCCGGGAGGCCCACTTACGCCGCGACTTTGCGATGCCTTCCTCGATCTCGGCGACGGTGATGACTGAAATA
>JAQGHW010000397.1 GCA_028291505.1 Rhodopila sp.
CGTTGCTGGCGATCCCGCTTTAGACGCACCCGTTGTCGTTGCGAGGCGCATCGGCTGTCGGGGACGCAACTGAGGTCGCCAGGCGCCGATTGATACCAGCGGCCCAAGGGGCTGACTGCCATGTGCGCAGGGTTGGTGTGGCGGCTGCGCGCGAAACGAATAAGATACAGCGGCCCGCCAATTCGACGAAGAGTCAGTGCTTCGGGCCGCTGATATGAGGCGGCTACTGAGATGGTTGCTTGGTCTTCCGCAAGCAAGCAGGCTTTAGCACGGAGCGCACGAAGAACCACGGAGGCTCACGGAGAAAGCGAAATGGCGCTTCGCGCGATCCGATCTTGGGCAGGGTGCGCCATGAAACAGGGACGGCGAAAGGCGTCTTTGGACCACGCCGCACATGAATGCGCCGATTGGACACGGTGTACTTCGCGCTACGCGCTTGCCGGCGAACGTGGCAAAGCGGCGGGCGCGGTGAAATGTGCGCATGTGGTAGGGACGCGCCGGGCGATGACGAGGGGGAGAACGTCTACCCGGCGAGCGCGGGGCTGCCCTACTCTTCGGTGTCGTCTTCGGTTTCCTGGACCGGACCGCTGTCCTGACCCTTGGCGGTGACATCGCGATCGACCAGTTCGATCACCGCCATGTCGGCGGCATCGCCGTGGCGGACGCCGGCTTTCAATACTCGGGTGTAACCACCGGCGCGGGCCTTGTAGCGGTCCGCAAGGGTGCTGAACAGTTTCGATACGATCACGTCGTCGCGCAGCTCGGCGTAGGCCAGACGCTTGTTGGCGAGGCCGCCCTTCTTGCCCAGGGTGATCAGCTTCTCCGCGACGGGGCGGAGTTCCTTTGCCTTTGGCAACGTCGTGGTGATCTGCTCGTGCTTGAGCAGCGCATGCGCCATGTTCCGGAACATGGCGAGGCGGTGGGTCGAGGTAACGCCGAGCTTCCGGCCGGCAACTCCGTGACGCATTGATCTGTTTCCCTATGCTGGCTCAGAACGGCTCTTCGAGACGCTTGGCCAGGTCTTCGATATTTTCCGGCGGCCAACCGGCGACGCTCATGCCGAGGCCGAGGCCCATGGAGGTGAGAACCTCCTTGATCTCGTTCAGCGACTTGCGGCCGAAGTTCGGGGTGCGCAGCATCTCCTGTTCGGACTTCTGCACCAGGTCGCCGATGTAGACGATATTATCGTTCTTCAGGCAGTTGGCACTGCGGACCGACAGTTCCAGTTCATCCACCTTGCGGAGCAGGTTGCGGTTGAACGGCAGGTCGTCCTGGGGTTCCTCGGTGCGGATCTGCTGCGGCTCATCGAAGTTGATGAACAGTTGCAACTGGTCCTGCAGGATGCGGGCGGCCAGGGCGACGGAGTCTTCCGGGGTGACGGCGCCGTTGGTTTCCACGGTCAGCAACAGCTTGTCGTAGTCGGTGACCTGGCCGACGCGGGTCGGGGCGACGCTGTAGGAGACGCGGCGGACCGGCGAATAGATGCTGTCCACCGGGATCAGTCCGATCGGCGCGTCTTCCGGGCGGTTGACGCTGGAGGGCTGGTAGCCCTTGCCGAGGTTGACGGTGAACTCCATGCCCAGCTTCACCCCGTCGTCGAGGGTGCAGATGACCAGTTCGGGGTTCATGATGTCGATGTCGTGGCCGGACTGGATCTGGCCGGCGCGCACTTCGCCGGGTCCGGTGGCGGTCAGCGTCATCCGCTTCGGGCCCTCGCCGTGCATCCGCAGCGCGAGCTGCTTGATGTTCAGCACGATGTCGGTGACGTCCTCGCGGACGCCGGGGACGCTGCTGAACTCATGCAGCACGCCGTCGATCTGCACCGCGGTCACTGCCGCGCCTTGCAGCGAGGACAGCAGGATGCGGCGGATGGCGTTGCCGAGGGTCATGCCGAAGCCACGCTCCAGCGGTTCGGCGACGACGGTGGCGACGCGCGACGGATCGGCGCCTGGCTCGACTTCCAGCTTTTCGGGCTTGATCAGAGATTGCCAATTTCTCTGGATAACTGCGCTCTGCCTCATACTACCAACACCTTTCGAACCGCGTCGGGCGCGGTTGAAGTCCCCTGGACAGTGCCAAACCTAGACCCTGTGGCCTCGGCCGTTTGGTCCGCCCCTGGCCGGACGGCGCCGGCCGGCGCGAAAGTGGATCCATACCAGCGGTCCGAAATCCTGACTCTACGCTTCAGCCGTTCGGACCGCTGGTATCTTATTGATGTCGCGCGCAGCCGCCATTCCAGCCCTGCGCGCAGACGCCCCGTGTCAGACACGCCGCCGCTTGCGCGGACGGCAGCCATTGTGGGGGATCGGGGTCATGTCGCGGATGGTCGAGACCGAGAAGCCGACTGCCTGCAAAGCCCGCAGGGCGCTTTCGCGACCGGAACCGGGACCACTGACCTCAATCTCCAACGTCTCCATACCGTGCTCACGGGCTTTCTTACCGGCATCCTCGGCCGCCACCTGAGCGGCGTATGGGGTGCTTTTGCGGCTGCCCTTGAAGCCTTGGCTGCCCGCGGACGACCACGCGATGGCGTTGCCCTGGGCATCCGTGATGGTGATCACGGTGTTGTTGAACGTAGCGGCGACGTGGGCGACGCCGGCGATGATGTTCTTGCGCTCTTTGCGGCGAGGCCGAGCGGCTGCGGCGGGTTTCGCCATGGTTGTGTGATCCTGCTTCAACTGACAAACGCGCCGAAGACCGGCGCGTCATAACGCTTCGATAAGGCGGGCCCAAGCTGGGGCCACCGGCCTGTATTATTTGGTGACTTTCTTCTTGCCGGCGATCGCCACCGCCTTGCCCTTGCGGGTGCGGGCGTTGGTGTGGGTCCGCTGGCCGCGCACCGGCAGGCCGCGACGATGCCGCAGGCCGCGATAGCAGCCCAGGTCCATCAGCCGCTTAATGTTCATCGCGACTTCACGCCGCAGATCGCCTTCCACACGATACTCTCGGTCGATCAGTTCGCGGATGCGAAGGATTTCCTCATCCGAAAGCTGGTTGACCCGGCGATCGTCGGGGATGCTAAGCTGCTGGCAGATCGCGGCGGCCTTGGTCGGACCGATGCCATAGATGTAGCGAAGCCCAATGGTCACTCGCTTGTTCGTTGGGATATTCACGCCGGCAATACGCGCCACGCTCTACTCTCCTGTCGTCCGGCGACGGCGCCGGACCCTCAATTGCCCCGAGGGGCTGAAATACGCGCAAGCGGCGCCAAACCCCCATATGGGGTTGCGCCGGAGCGCGGGACTATAGTTTCCGCCACGCAGGAGTCAACGGACACTTATCAACTCTGCGTGACGTACTCAACATCTGCATCAAACCATCGCTTGAAGGGCGCGTTTTGCCCGCCGCGACGATTCCCTTGATGCGATCACGCTTGAACCGCCGACAACACGGTATCGATCTGGCGTGCCACATCGTCGATATCCGCCATGCCGTCGACGGTCCGCAGAATGCCGAGTCGCGCGTAATGCGGGATGATCGGCGCGGTCTGGCGGTGATAGGCGTCCAGCCGGGCGGCGACGGTTTCGCGATTGTCGTCGGCGCGGCGAAAGAATTCGGTCGAACCGCACGCATCGCAAACCCCGGGCACCGCGGTGGGCTTGAACGTGTCATGGTAGCCGGTGGCGCATTTCCGGCAGGTGAAGCGGCCGGCGATCCGATCGGTCAGCGCGGCGTCGTCGACCTTCAATTCGACCACGGCGTCGAGCTGCAGGCCCTTCTGTGCCAGCATCTGATCGAGCGCCTGCGCCTGCGGCACGGTGCGTGGGAAGCCGTCCAGGATAAACCCGTTGGCAGCGTCCGGCTGCGACAGGCGAGAAGCGAGCATACGCACCAGGATGTCGTCGGAGACCAGTTGCCCCGCCTCCATCACCGCCTTGGCTTCGCGGCCGACCGGAGTGCCGGCAGCGACCTCTGCCCGCAACATGTCGCCGGTCGATATTTGCACGATACCGTAACGGTCCTCCAGGCGCTTGGCCTGGGTTCCCTTGCCCGCGCCAGGCGGGCCCAACAGGATGAGTTTCACCGACGCCCCTTGCCCCGGGTCTTACGGATAAGACCTTCGTACTGATGTGCCAGCAGATGCGACTGGATCTGCGTGACGGTGTCCATGGTAACCGACACCACGATCAGAATCGAGGTTCCGCCGAAATAAAATGGCAAGCCGTAGTCGGTGATCAGGATTTGCGGCAACAGGCAGATCAACACCAGGTAGATGCCGCCGACCGTGGTCAGCCGGGTCAGGATGCGGTCGAAATAGTCCGCCGTCGCGCTGCCGGGGCGGATGCCCGGGATGAAGCCGCCGTATTTCTTCAGGTTGTCCGCTGTCTCCTCCGGGTTGAACACCACGGCGGTGTAGAAGTAGGAGAAGAAGATGATCATGAACGCGTACAGGCCCAGGTACAGCGGCTGACCCTGCCCGAGTTGCGCGGCGATCGCCTGCACCCAGGGAGGACCGCTGGTGACGAACCCGGCGATGGCGACGGGGATCAGCAGGATCGAACTGGCGAAGATCGGCGGAATGACGCCCGAGGTGTTGATCTTCAGCGGGATATGGGTCGAGTCGCCGCCGAACATCCGGTTGCCGACCTGGCGTTTGGGATACTGCACCGCGATGCGTCGCTGCGCTCGCTCGACGAAGACGATGATCGCGATCGTGGCGACGGCGATGACCATGAACAGCAGGATGAAGAACGGCGACAGCGCGCCGGTGCGCCCCATTTCCAGCATCGAGGCGAACGCGGTGGGCAGATTGGCGACGATACCGGCCATGATGATCAGGCTGGTGCCGTTGCCGATGCCGCGGGCGGTGATCTGCTCGCCGATCCACATCAGGAACATGGTGCCGCCGACCAGGGTGATGACGCAGGAAAAGCGGAAGAACCAGCCGGGATCGATCACCGCGGCACCGAAACTGCCACGCATTGTCTCCAGGCCCACGGCGATGCCGTAGGACTGGAACAGCGCGATCAGCACGGTGAGGTAGCGGGTGTACTGATTGAGCTTCTTGCGCCCTTGCTCGCCCTCTTTCTTCAAGGTCTCCAGGGTCGGGATCGCGCTGGACATCAACTGGATGATGATGCTGGCGCTGATGTAGGGCATGATGTTCAGCGCGAACACGGTCATGCGCCTGAGCGCGCCGCCGGTGAACATGTCGAACATGCCGAGGAGGCCGCCGCCGTGCTGGGCCATCATCTCGCCCATGACCGAGGCGTCGACGCCGGGGACGGGGATGTAGGTGCCCAGGCGATAGACGATCAGCGCGCCCAGGGTGAACCAGATCCGCTGCTTCAGTTCGGTCGCCTTGGAGAAGACGCCCAGATTGAGATTGGCTGCAAGCTGTTCGGCAGCGGACGCCATGGATTTTCCCTTTTACGGTCGGGGCCAAGTGTCCCGAATCTGAAGTCCGCCATAATGGCGAACTTCAGAGTCCGCGACACTAGCTCTTTGTTTTCAGTGGCCTGCTTGTCCCCTACGTGCGCTGCAAAATGCGACGAACTTCGGGGGCTGGACACTCGTCTTTTCGAGCGCATGATCGACGCGCTGGGGCGTTCTGCCTCATGCGATCATGCTGTATTGTCGTTCCGAGGCGGACTGGGCGCAAGCCAAAAGCCGGTCATGCAAAAAGCCACGCAGGGGACGACACCGCCCGCGTGGCCTTCGCTTCATCGCTTTGCTCCGCCTAGGCCGCGGCTGCCGGGGGTGCTTTTGGGGCTACCGTCGTGGTTATCGATCCGCCGGCCTGCTCCACCGCCGCCTTCGCGGTCGCCGATGCGCCGGACACGGTGATGGTGATCGCGCGTGAGATCTTGCCCTCACCGAGCAGCCGGATGCCGTCTTTGTTGTTGGTCGCGAGACCGGCGGCGAAGAGTGTCGCCTCGGTGATCGGCTGGGCAGCGTCGAGTTTTCCGGATTCGATCGCCGCATCGAGCGCGCCGAGGTTTACCGGGGCGTATTCCTTGCGGAAATGATTATGGAAGCCGCGCTTCGGCAAGCGGCGATAGATCGGGAGCTGACCGCCCTCGAAGCCGTTCAGGGCGACGCCTTCGCGGGCCTTCTGGCCCTTGACGCCCTTGCCGGATGTCTTGCCCTTGCCCGATCCGATGCCGCGGCCGAGCCGCTTGGATTTGAGGCGCGCGCCGGGGTTGTCGCGCAGTTCGTTGAGAATCATGTCAGGAAAGCTCCTCCACCTTGATCAGGTGGGCGACCTTGCGGATCATGCCGCGGATGGAGGGGGTATCCTCCAGTTCCCGGGTCGATCGCAGTTTATTCAGGCCGAGACCGACCAGGGTTTCCTTCTGGCCGGGCTTGCGGCCCAGGGCTGACGCGATTTGCGTCACGCGGACCTTAGACACTGGCCGGTGCCTCCTGCGCGGGAGGCGCGTTCGGTGTCTCACGACGGCCGAACAGTTCCGGGACTTTCTTGCCCCGGCGGGTGGCGACCGAACGCGGGCTGGCGCATTTCTGCAACGCCGCGAATGCCGCCTTCACCATGTTATGCGGGTTCCGGCTGCCGAGGCTTTTGGCCACGACGTCGCCGATGCCCAGGGTTTCAAACACCGCGCGCAACGGGCCGCCGGCGATGATGCCGGTGCCGGCCGTGGCGGAGCGCAGGATCACGTTGCCGGCGCCGAAGTGGCCGGTCACGTCATGGTGCAGCGTGCGGCCTTCCTTCATCGGCACCCGGATCATGCCACGCTTGGCACGTTCGGTTGCCTTGCGGATGGCCTCCGGCACCTCGCGCGCCTTGCCGGCGCCGTAGCCGACGCGGCCCTTCTGATCGCCGACCACCACCAGGGCTGCGAAGGCAAAGCGACGTCCGCCCTTCACCACCTTGGCGACGCGGTTGATGGTGACCAGCTTGTCGATGATGCCGTCATCGGGTTCGCGGTCGCCACCACGCTCACGATCCCGGCCCCGGCCGCCACCTTCTCTCGGTTCACGTGCCATGTATGTTTTCCTTAGAAGTCCAAGCCGCCTTCGCGGGCGGCATCGGCCAGGGTCTTGACCCGGCCGTGATACAGATAGGAGCCGCGGTCGAAGACCACCTGCTTGATGCCGGCGGTCAGCGCCCGTTCGGCGACCAGCTTGCCGACCGCTGCCGCGGCGGCCTTGTCGGCTCCGGTCTTCAGGTCGGCTTTCAGGCCGGCGTCGAGTGTCGAAGCGGCGGCGACCGTCTTGCCCTGCGCGTCGTCGATGATCTGGGCGTAGATGTTCTTGCCCGAGCGAAACACCGACAGCCGGGGACGGCCGTGCGACTTCTGCTTGATCTGGTAGCGCAGCCGGCTTTTGCGGCGATTGGCGAGATCCTGCTTGCCGCTCATTTCTTCTTACCTTCCTTGCGCCGGATGACTTCGTCCGTGTACCGCGCGCCCTTGCCCTTGTACGGCTCCGGCGGACGGAATGCTCGGATTTCCGCGGCAACCTGACCAACCTGGCGCTTGTCCACACCCTCAACCTTGATCGACGTGGGCCGTTCGCAGGTGATCTTGATGCCTTCGGGCACCGGGTAGACCACTGGATGGGAGAAACCCAGATTGATCTCCAGGTTCTTGCCCTGCACGGCGGCACGATAGCCGGTGCCGGTGATCTCCAGCGAGCGGGTGTAGCCGGTGGACACACCCTGAACCATCGTCGCGATCAGCGCCCGCGTGGTGCCCCACATCATGCGCGAGCGGGTTTCGTTGTTGCGCGGCTTGACGCTGACGTGGTTGCCGTCGACCGTGGCTTCCACCATTTCGGTCAACGCCAGCTTCAGTTCGCCCAACTTGCCCTTCGCGGTCACCATGCCCCCGGCGATGGCGACCTGCACACCGGCGGGAATTTCGACCGGATATTTTCCGACGCGTGACATACGCGCTTTCCCCTTAGAACACGCGGCAGAGGACTTCGCCGCCAACATTGGCAGCGCGAGCCTCGGCATCGCTCATCACGCCACGCGGCGTGGACAGGATGGAAATACCCAGGCCGGCATAGACCCGGGGCAGTTCCTTGATCTTCGCATACACGCGGCGGCCGGGCTTGGAGACGCGATTGATCTCCTTGATGACCGGTTCGCCTTCGTTGTATTTCAGCTCGATGCGCAGTTGGGCGACGCCCGGGCGAAGCTGCTCCGAGGCATAGCCCCGGATGAAGCCCTCACGCTTGAGCACACCCAGCACGTTTTCCCGCAGCTTCGACGCCGGCGCCACGCAAACGGAGTGGCGCGCGCGCTGGGCATTGCGGATGCGGGTCAGCATATCCCCGACGGGATCGGACATGGACATCTTGCCGTTCCCTTACCAGCTGGCCTTGACCATGCCGGGGATCTGCCCGGCACTGGCCAGATCGCGGAGTGCGATACGGCAGAGTTTGAACTTGCGATAATTGCCGCGTGACCGGCCGGTCAACTCACAGCGCAGGCGAACGCGAACCGCGGCACCGTTGCGTGGCATCTGCGCCAGCTTGAGCGAGGCGTTGAAGCGGTCCTCGACGGGCAGCGTGCGATCCATCAGCACGTCCTTGAGGGCCTGGCGCTTCGGCTTGTCGCGCTTCGCCATCTTCTCACGCATCTTATTGCGGTTGACCTGGGAAGTTTTGGCCATCCTGTCTAGATCCTCCGGAACCTACCGGGCGCGGGCCCGGGGGTTTTCCAAAAACGCAGTTGGCGCCAAGAAGTCAGTTGGCGAACGGGATATCAAAAGCCTTGAGCAAGGCCTTCGCTTCGGCGTCGGTCTTCGCGGTGGTCACGAACTGGATGTCCATGCCGCGAATGTCGTCCACCCGGTCGTAGTTGATTTCCGGGAAGATAATCTGTTCCTTCAGGCCCATGGCGAAGTTGCCGCGACCGTCGAACCCCTTGCCGGTGATGCCGCGGAAGTCGCGGAGCCGGGGCATGGCGATGGTGACCAGCCGGTCGAGGAATTCATACATGCGCGCCCTGCGGAGGGTGACCTTGCAGCCGATCGGCAGGCCCTTGCGGATCTTGAAGCCGGCGATCGCCTTCTTGGCCACGGTCTTGACCGGGCGCTGCCCGGCGATCGCGTTCAGTTCGGCCACCGCGGCGTCGAGCTTCTTCTGGTCGCCCGTCGCCTCACCAACGCCCATGTTGATGACGATCTTCTCCAGCTTGGGCACCTGCATATGGTTTTTGTAACCGAACTCCGCCTGGAGCTTGGAGCGGATTTCGCCACGGTAGCGCTGCAGCATACGCGGCAGGTCGGACGGCGACGTGGTTGGCGCATCGACGCCCACCATTTCGACGCGGCGAGCCGCGCGCTGTGCTTCCTTGCCGGCCGGCGGGCCACCCGCACCACGGGCGCCGGCTTTGGGCGTGCCGGTTTTCGCGTTGCCGGGCTTGCCCTTGGAGGGTGCGTTTTTCGTTCCGCTCATGGGATTAGCCTTCGATCACTTCGCCGGTCGCCTTGGCGACGCGGACCTTGCGGCCGCCCTCAAGGATGCGGAATCCGACCTTGGTCGGCTTTTCGCTCTTGGGGTCGATCAGCTTCAGATTGGACATGTGGATCGTCGCCTCACGGTCGATGATCCCGCCGGGCTGGCCCATGCCGGTCGGCTTGGTGTGGTGACGCGCCATGGCGGCGCCCTGCACGATCGCCCTTTCGGCTTCAGGGAATACGCGCAGCACTTCGCCGCGCTGGCCCTTGCTCTTGCCGGTCGTCACCAGGACGGTGTCGCCCTTGCGGATGCGCGCGGCCATTACAACACCTCCGGCGCGAGAGAAATGATCTTCATGAACTTGCGGCCACGCAGTTCGCGGACCACCGGGCCGAAGATGCGGGTGCCGATCGGCTCCTGCTGCTTGTTGATCAGCACCGCGGCGTTGCGGTCGAAGCGGATCGCACTGCCATCGGCGCGGCGCACCGGGAAAGAGGTGCGCACGATCACCGCCTGGTGGACGTCGCCCTTCTTCACCTTGCCGCGGGGGATGGCTTCCTTCACCGACACGACGATGACGTCGCCGACCGAGGCGAACCGGCGCTTCGATCCGCCCAGCACCTTGATGCACTGAACGCGACGCGCACCGGAGTTGTCGGCGACTTCGAGGTTGGTCTCTACAATGATCATCGACCGTCTCCCTTACGCTGCCGGCGACGGTGCGGGAGCCGGCGGGGCCGGATGCGCTTCGACGATGGCAACGGCCTCGTCCTCGACGCCGCCGATTGTGGCGCCGTTCCGTTCGACCAGGGTCCAGGTCTTGCGCTTGCTGATCGGCGCGCATTCGACGATGCGCACCATGTCGCCGATCTTGCACACGTTCGCCTCATCGTGGGCCGCGTACTTCTTCGACTTGCGAATGAACTTCTTGTACAGCGGGTGCATCACGCGACGATCGACGAGAACCGTAATGGTCTTGTCCATCTTGTCGCTGGTTACCCGTCCTGTCAGGACGCGCCTTGGCATCGCCCTTGCTCCTTACGACTTGCTGGCCGAACCATTCGGTCCGGCTGGCTTTGATGACACGACGGCGGAACGAGTCTTTTCCGCCTGGATGGTTTTCACGCGCGCGATCTCACGGCGGCATTCACGCACCCGGCCGGTGCCTTCCTGCTGGCCGGTGGCACGCTGGAAGCGGAGGTTGAACTGCTCCTTGCGCAGATCCAGCAGCAGGCCGGCCAGTTCATCCGGGGTCTTGGCCCGCACGTCGCCGGCCTTGTAGAGGGCGTTCTTGGCCATCAGGCGTCCCCCATCCGGGCGATGAATTTGGTCCGTATCGGCAGCTTGGCGGCGCCCAGGGTCAGCGCCTCACGCGCCAGTTCGGGGGTCACGCCGTCGATCTCGAACATGATGCGGCCGGGGGCGACGCGGGCGACCCAGAACTCCGGCGAGCCCTTGCCGGACCCCATGCGGACTTCGGCGGGCTTGGTGGACACCGGCACATCCGGGAAGATCCTGATCCACACGCGCCCGGCACGCTTCATCGCACGGGTGATCGCCCGCCGAGCGGATTCGATCTGGCGGGCGGTGATGCGTTCCGGTTCCAGGGCCTTGAGGCCGAAGGAGCCGAAGTTCAGCGCGGTGCCACCCTTGGACAAGCCATGGATGCGGCCCTTGTGCTGCTTGCGATATTTGGTGCGTTTCGGAGATAGCATCTTACTTACCTTTGCGGCGCCTGTTCGGCGGCCTTGCGGTCCTGAGCCATCGGGTCGTGGGCCATGATCTCACCTTTGAAGACCCACACCTTCACGCCGCAGGTGCCGTAGGTCGTCTTCGCCGTGGACACGCCGTAATCGATATCCGCGCGCAGGGTGTGCAACGGCACGCGGCCTTCGCGATACCATTCCACACGGGCGATTTCCGCGCCGCCGAGGCGGCCGCCGCAGTTGATCCGGATGCCCTGGGCCCCCAGGCGCATCGCCGACTGCACCGCACGCTTCATCGCCCGGCGGAACGCCACGCGACGTTCGAGTTGCTGGGCGATGTTCTCGGCGACGAGGGTCGCATCGATTTCCGGTTTGCGGATTTCGACGATGTTCAGCGACACCTCGGCCTTCGACATCTTGCTGAGTTCCTTCTTCAGAACCTCGATGTCCTGGCCCTTCTTGCCGATCACCACACCCGGCCTCGCGGCGTAGATCGTGACGCGCGGCTTCTTGGCGGGGCGTTCGATCACCACCCGCGACACGCCGGCGCCGCGCAGCTTGGTGCGCAGATGGTTACGCAGCTTGAAGTCTTCGTGCAGCAGCTTGGAATAGTCGGTGCCGGCGAACCAGCGGCTGTCCCAGGTGCGGTTGATGCCGAGGCGCAGACCGATCGGATTGACTTTGTGACCCATATTAGGTGGTCCCCCCTTCTGCGCCCTGAGCGCGTTCGGCCACGACGATCTTCAGATGACTGAACCATTTCTCGACGCGGGCGGCGCGACCGCGGCCACGCGCATGGAAGCGGCGCATGACGATGGAGCGGCCCACTTCGGCGCGCGCCACGATCAGTCGATCGACGTCGAGCGAATGGTTGTTCTCGGCGTTGGCGATGGCGCTCTGCAGGGCCTTCCTGACCTGATCGGCGATCCGGCGCTTGCTGAAGGTCAGCGTCGCAATCGCCCGTTCGGCGGGCAGGTTACGGATCATCGCAGCGACCAGGTTCAGCTTGCGCGGACTGATCCGCAGGTTGCTGACGATGCACTGGGCCTCGGTTTCCGGAAGGCCGCGGGCGTGATTGGGCTTGCTCATGTCAGCCTCGCCTCGCCTTTTTGTCGGCCGCGTGACCCGTGAAGGTGCGGGTGGGCGAGAATTCGCCGAACTTGTGGCCGACCATGTTTTCGTTCACCTGCACGGGCAGGAACTTGTGGCCGTTGTAGACCCCGAAGGTGAGGCCGACGAACTGCGGCAGAATGGTCGAGCGGCGCGACCAGATCTTGATGATCTCGTTGCGCGACGACGCTTTCGAGGCTTCGGCCTTGGCCAGCAGGTAACCGTCGACGAACGGACCCTTCCATACGGAACGCGCCATCTTACTTACCCTTGTTCCGGCGGCGGATGATCAGGCTGTCCGTCCGCTTGTTGCCGCGCGTCTTGTAACCCTTGGCCGGCTGACCCCATGGGGAGACCGGGTGACGGCCGCCCGAGCTGCGGCCTTCGCCACCGCCCAGGGGATGGTCGACCGGGTTCATCACCACACCGCGGTTGTGCGGCTTGAAGCCCATCCACCGCATGCGACCGGCCTTGCCGATCTTCTGGTTCATGTTGTCCGGATTGGACACCGCGCCGATCGAGGCGATGCATTCGGACCGCACGACACGCAGTTCGCCCGACATCAGCTTGACCTGCGCGTAGCCGCTGTCCTTGCCGACCAGCTGAGCGAAGGTGCCGGCCGAACGGGCGATCTTGCCGCCGGCGCCAACCTTCATCTCAATGTTGTGGATGATCGTGCCCACCGGGATGGCCGACAGCGGCATCGCGTTGCCGGGCTTGATATCGACGCGGGCGCCGGCGACGACCTGGTCACCGACCTTCAGCCGCTGCGGCGCGATGATGTACGCCAGCTCATTGTCCTGATACTTGATCAGCGCGATGAACGCGGTGCGGTTCGGATCGTACTCCAGGCGCTCGACCACGCCCGGCACGTCGAACTTGCGGCGCTTGAAGTCCACCACGCGGTAGGCCTGCTTGTGCCCGCCGCCGCGGAACCGGCTGGTGATGCGGCCGTGGTTGTTGCGTCCGCCGTGGCTGTGCTGGCCCTCGGTCAACCCCTTGACGGGCTTGCCCTTCCACAGTTCGGAACGATTGATCAGCACGGTGCCGCGAAGGCTGGCCGTGACTGGATTGAATTGCCTGAGTGCCATAATCCGCGAGCCTTATGCCACGCTGGAGGTGAAATCGATCGACTGGCCGGGGGCCAATGTCACGATGGCTTTCTTGACATCGGAGCGCACGCCCGGACGTCCCTTGAAGCGCTTGGTCTTGCCCTTCTGGATCAACGTGTTCACCGAGGTGACCTTGACGTTGAACAGAGCTTCGACCGCCGCGGCGATCTCCGGCTTGGTGGAGTCGATCGCGACCTTGAAGCCGAACTGATTCTGTTCGGTCAGCATTGTCATCTTCTCGGTGATCAGCGGGGCGCGAATGATGTTGTACATTGCTTCGCGCGACAGCGGCTTTTTCGGTGCGACGGTCATGCCATGTCTCCTGTCGCAGGCGCTCCGGCGGCCTCACCTGTCGTCTCAAGGTGGGCAGCAGGCGTGCCGTTGATGCGCGCCTTCAGGCCTTCGAGCCCGGCGGCGGTGATCGCCAGAACGTCATGGTTCAGGATGTCATAGACGTTGGCCCCAATGGTCGGCAGCACATCCACCCGATGGATGTTGCGGCTGGCGCGGAGGAAACCCTGATCCACGGCACCGTCGATGATCAGCGCCGACGTCCAGCCCAGCGCCTTGATCTTCTTGGCCAGTTCGCCGGTCTTCGGGGCGCTGGTCGCCATGTCCAGCACCACCAGCTTGTTCTCGGCCAGTTTTTGGGACAATGCGGAGATCAGCCCCAGGCGGCGGACCTTCTTGTTCAGGCTGTATTCGTGCGAGCGGACGACCGGGCCATGCACGACGCCACCGGTGCGGAACTGCGGCGACCGCAGGCTGCCCTGGCGGGCGTTGCCGGTGCCCTTCTGCTTGTACGGCTTCTTGGTCGTGCCGGAGACTTCCGACATTCCCTTGACCTTGTGATTGCCGGAGCGGCGCTTCGACAACTGCCAGTGGACGACCCGCGCCATGATGTCCTTGCGCGGTGCGATCTTGAAAATATCGTCGGGCAACTCGGCGCTGCCGGCGGCGGCATTTTCAAGCGTGATGATATCGATCTGCATCTGCCTGTTCCTCAGCCGGCCGCCGGTGCTGGCGTCTCGCCAGGTTGGGCTTCGATGAGCGCCGCCGGGTAGGCCGCGTCGGCCGGGCGGGGACGCTTGATCGCATCGCGCACCAGCACGTAGCCATTCTTGCTGCCGGGGACGGCACCCTTGATCATCAGCAGGCCCTTTTCCGCGTCCACGGCCGCCACTTCCAGATTGAGGGTGGTGATCCGATCGACGCCGAGATGGCCTTCCATCTTCTTGTTCTTGAAGGTCTTGCCGGGGTCCTGGCGGTTACCGGTCGAACCCAGCGACCGGTGACTGGCGGACACGCCGTGGGAGGCTTCGAGGCCGGCAAAGTTCCAGCGCTTCATGCCGCCGGCGAAGCCCTTGCCCTTGGAGGTGCCGCAGACATCGACCGTCTGCCCGACGCTGAAATGCGCGGCGGACAGAGTCGCACCAGGCTCCAGCAGCGCATCGGGGGCGACGCGGAATTCCACCAGCTTCATCTTCGGCTCGACCTTCGCCTTGGCGAAGTGGCCGCGGTTTGGCTGGGTGACGTTCTTCACCTTCGCCTTGCCCCAGCCGATCTGGACAGCGGTGTAGCCGTCCTTTTCCTGCGTCCGGGCGGCAACGACCTGCACCTGATCGAGATGCAGGACGGTGACCGGCACATGGGTGCCGTCATCCTTGAATATCCGGGTCATACCGAGCTTTTTAGCCAGGAGACCGGTGCGTAGGGGCTGGGGGGGCGATGCTTGCGGCATGGTCTTAAATCTTGATCTCAACGTCCACGCCGGCGGCGAGGTCGAGCTTCATCAGCGCGTCCACCGTCTGCGGGGTCGGTTCCACTATGTCCAACAGGCGCCGATGCGTCCGGATCTCGAACTGCTCACGGCTTTTCTTGTCGACGTGCGGGGAACGGTTCACCGTGAAACGCTCGATAT
>JAQGHW010000423.1 GCA_028291505.1 Rhodopila sp.
GTCACGCTGCCGGCCACTTTCGGCGTCAGCCTGAGACCTTATTGGATCGTCGATGATCACGAGGTCTGCTCTGCGGCCCGTTATGGCTCCCCGGACGCCAACCGAAAGATACTCACCGCCGCGCGTCGTCGTCCACGCGTCTACCGCGTGCTGGTCCTGTGCGACACCAAACCCGAGGTATTGTTGCCTCTCCAGGATGAGCGAACGTACACGTCGGCTGAAATGCTTTGCGAGGCTGAGTGAGTGGGAGGCACTGATGACCGAAGAGCGCGGGTGCTGTGTGAACCACCATGCCGGAAAGATCACCGATGCATAGGTCGACTTCGCAGATCCCGGCGGCATCAGAATCATCAGTCTGTCGTATTCACCGCTTGATAAACGCTCCAACTCAGATAACAGGTAAAGATGATGGGCCGCCGGTCGATAACCGGTATCTCTAAGCGCTTCTTCTGCCCAGAATCGAAGCGTGCCCCGGATTTTACTTCGTTGAAAAAGTGCTTGTTCGATTGGAAAACTGTCATTCTGGAAAGGTTGCTCACCCCGATCAGGGCGCTTGCTGATGTCCCTAGGACCGGGAATTGTGCGGCGCCGGCCGCTGCTGCCAAAACTCGATCATGGGGAGAACCTTACACTATTTTGGGGTGTTTGGTCAAGCCTTTTTTCCTACCAGACCGAAATGCCCGCTATTGACCCGCTCAAAGGTGACAGACCGAAGCATTCTGCCGCATCGAACATATGTCCTTGTCAGACCCGCCTAACCCGCTTTACGCATCGTCGATGGGTGAAGGACCGAGCACAGACGCGAAATATGGGTTTCAGATCGTCGCCACTGATGGGCTGGCGCGAGTCGGCGTGTTGCACACCGCCCATGGGCCACTCGAAACCCCCGCGTTCATGGCCGTCGGTACGGCTGGAACCGTCAAGGCGATGACTGCAAGTGCGGTTCGGACTACTGGGTGTCAATGCGTCTTGGGTAACACGTACCACCTGATGTTGCGTCCAGGCGCGGACCGGATCGCCGGGCAGGGGGGGCTTCATCGCTTCATGGACTGGCCAGGCCCTATCTTGACCGACTCCGGTGGATTTCAGCTCATGTCGCTGGCCGCCTTGCGGAAGATCGACCCTGGCGGCGCGACCTTCCAGTCCCATATCGATGGTAGCCGCCACCGCCTCACCCCAGCCCTATGCATGGAACTCCAAAATAAATTCGACTCCACGATCACCATGGTCTTGGATGAATGCACCGCTTTCCCAGCGACCTACGAAGCCGCAGAGGCATCGATGGAGATGTCGATGCGTTGGGCGGACCTGTCGAAGCAAGCGTTTAGTCCGCGGCCAGGGTACGCCCTGTTCGGCATTGTCCAGGGGAGCATATACCAGGATCTGCGTCTGCGATCCGCCAGTGCATTGAAAGGGATTGAATTCGATGGCTACGCCATCGGCGGACTGGCGGTCGGAGAAGGGCAGGTGGTCATGTTGGAAACACTGGACGTGACGGTTCCTCATCTTCCTGAAAAAGCGCCTCGCTACTTAATGGGCGTCGGTACGCCAGACGACATTCTCAAATCTGTTGAGCGTGGTATCGACATGTTCGATTGCGTGATGCCAACCAGAGCGGGTCGTACCGCTCGCGCCTATACCTCTACCGGCGTCCACAACCTTCGGAATGCACGCTTCGCCGACGATGCCGCCGCGCTCGACCATGAATGCGAGTGCCCGGCTTGCACGAGGCATAGTCGGGCCTATCTCCATCACCTGTTTCGGACCGGGGAAATGTTAGGGCCGATGCTCCTCACCTGGCACAATTTAGCTTACTATCAGTCGCTCATGCGAAGCATTCGCTCTGCAATCAGGGCTGGCCAATTTTCTAACCTCGCCTCCCGCCTGGGCGCCGGCCTGGCCGTACCGGAAAAGTTCCGATGACTGAGACGCCGTCATATGGACACCTCACCCTGCTCGGTCAGCACTCCGTGCACCCAGCCAGCCCAGCCGACGCCATACTGGAGCGCGTAGCCAACCCGGCCGCAGGCAAGCATTATATCGTGCGGTTGACTTGTCCGGAATTCACGTCGCTCTGCCCGTTGACCGGTCAACCGGACTTTGCACACATTATGGTAGACTATATTCCCAGAAATTGGATCGTCGAAAGCAAGTCCTTCAAACTCCTGTTGGGGTCATATCGGAATCACGGAGCCTTCCACGAAGCGTGCACGATGGAGATCGCAGGCAAATTGTTTGGCCTCCTGGAGCCGGTGTGGCTGCGCATAGGCGCTTACTGGTTTCCAAGGGGCGGCATTCCTATTGATATCTTCTGGCAATCCGATGCCCCACCCGCCGGCGTATGGGTGCCGGAACAGGACGTGCCCAATTACCGCGGCCGCGGTTGAAGCATGGAAAAAGACGCAAGAATTCGACAGTGATGACATCCAGCCCGCCAGGTGGCAGCGCTGCCGGCAAGCCACGCTCCGCTGACCCCAGAAGCCGAATTCGGGACTTTGCGCTGCAGATCGGTTTCGATGCGGTTGGTTTCTGTCCGGCCAATCTCGGCCCCGAAGCGCGGGAGCGACTGACCCACTTTATCCAGGCGGGCTATCACGGCGACATGGGGTGGCTCGCAGAGAGGACAGCGCAAAGAAGCCACCCTCAATCTCTCTGGTCCGAGGCGCGGAGCGTGATCGTTCTCGGGCTTTCCTACGCGCCCAACGATGATCCTCTCGCGATCACCACGCAGCGAAACAAGGGGGGGATTTCGGTCTATGCCAGGAACCGCGATTATCACGATCTCATCAAGGGCAAGCTGAAGCACTTGGGCCAATTCCTGGTGTCACGCTTCGCATGCGACGTGAAGGTCTTCGTCGACACGGCACCGGTCATGGAAAAGCCCCTGGCACAACGCAGTGGACTGGGTTGGCAAGGAAAACACACCAATCTCGTTTCGCGCTCTCACGGCTCGTGGCTCTTGCTGGGAGAAATCTACACAACAATCGAACTGGAGCCGGATGCTTCAACAGTCGATCACTGTGGCTCGTGTTCGCGCTGTCTCGATATTTGCCCGACAAAGGCGTTTCCAGCGCCTTACCAACTCGACGCAACGCGCTGCATCTCCTACCTCACCATCGAACACCAGGGACCCATTCCCAACGAGTTTCGAAAAGCGATCGGCAATCGGATCTATGGCTGCGATGATTGTCTCGCAGTCTGCCCATGGAACAAGTTCGTTCGGCCGACGTCTCATGAGCAACTCATAGGCCGAGAGGCTCTCATCGCGCCTCCCCTGGCGGATTTGGTTGCACTGGACGACCGTCATTTCAGGACGAAATTCTCCGGCTCCCCTATCAAGCGTATCGGACGGAATCGTTTCATTCGGAACGTACTGATTGCGATAGGCAATTCGAACGATCCCGCCCTGCGGCCATCAGCCGACGCGTTGCGGCTCGATCCAGATCCGACCGTGGCCGAAGCCGCCGACTGGGCTTCCAAACAATTGGATCATCCCTCTTCATGAATTTGCAACGCACGTGCATAGACCACCTTTCGGGGCAATCCCGTCGCGGTGCTCACCAGTGCCGCCGCGTCCTTCACCGTCTGGGTCGCGAGCGCGGCCCGCAACCGCCCATCAAGGTCCTCCGGATCATCGCTTTCGGGTGGCCCAATTAGCAGCGTGATCTCGCCGCGCGCCGGTTCTCGGGCAAACAAGTTTTCGAGACGGCTCACCGTCCCGCGCTCGACCGTTTCGAAGCGTTTCGTCAACTCGCGGGCCACCGCGGCGCCGCGGTCGCCGAACACCTCCAGCAAATCCGCTAACGTTTCGAGCAGTCGATGGGGCGCCTCGTGCCAAACAAACGTTGTGGATAAGCCCGCCCGCTCGGCTGCCCGTAAGCCGCTGAACGCCGCCCGTCGTGCCGCCCGCTTCGCCGGTGGAAATCCGAGAAACATGAAAGGCAACGGTGGCAACCCGGACAAAATCAACGCCGTCACCGCCGCGTTTGGTCCCGGGATCGCGGTCACCGGCAGATCGGCTTCAATCGCTGCTCGGACAAGCCGATATCCTGGATCCGATATCAGCGGTGTCCCCGCGTCGGAGACCAAGGCAATCGTCTGGTTTGCCCGCAACCTGGCAAGGACCGACGCAATTCTGGCATCCTCATTATGCTCATGCAGGGTTTCGGTGCGGCTGTGGATATCCATGGCCGCCAGCAGTCGTCCAGTCCGGCGAGTATCTTCACACAGGATCAGGTCGCAGGCCTTCAAGACCGTTCGCGCTCGCGCCGAGATATCCCCGAGGTTGCCGATTGGAGTGGAAACAAGCACAAGGCCATTCAGCGGGGCGGGTTGGCTGTCTCGCGAGTCATCGGGAGGCGCAGCCGATGCGGCAACAGGCATTCCTTTTCCTCATTTGCGCCCTGACATTCTCAGGCTGCGGCGTCGAATCCTCGGGACGGTACGGATTAGGCTACCAATCTGGATCGAACTCTCCGACCTCGCTAGGTCCAAATGGTCCCGCGCCAGGTCAGGCAAGGCAAGCGGTTGCGATCCTGCTGCCGATGACGGGTCCGCGCGCGGACCTTGGCCAGGTACTGCTGCAAGCCACCCACCTCGCCTTGCAGGACGACAGTGGCCTTGCTTTGGACGTGTTGGACACCGGTGGAACCGCCGCCGGCGCGGCTTCGGCGGCTCAAGCGGCCGTCTCCCACGGGGACGGACTGATCCTCGGTCCGTTGACCTCGCCCGAAACCTCGTCTGTCGCACCGGTCGCCCGTCAGGCTGGAATCCCGGTGTTGGCGTTCACCAACGATGCATCGCAATCGCAGCCGGGCGTTTGGCCCCTTGGCATCTCGCCGGGCCAACAAATCCGACGTCTCGTCGTAGCAGCCCAGGCACAGGGAAAAAGCCAGTTTGCCGGCCTGCTTCCGGATACTGATTTCGGCCGAGCCATCGCCACCGCACTCATGAAGGCGACAGAGACTGCTGGCCTGCAAGCGCCAAACGTGAAGATGCACCCGCCCGGCATGCCATCCATTACCGCAGCCGCGCGCGACCTGTCCGGTTACGCCAACCGAAGGGGGCCGATTGACGCGAAGGTTAAGGCTGCAAGAGCTCTCGGGACAGCAGATGGGCGTCGTGAAGCGCAGGAGCTTGCGAGAACTTCCATCCCACCACCGTCCTTCGACGTCCTGCTTCTCGGGGATACCGGCGACGCCTTGCAAGAGATTGCCGCCGTCTTGCCCTATTATGATGTCGATCGTTCGGTAGTTCAGATTATCGGCCCGGCTCTCTGGTCTGACCCCTCAAGTGGGTCGGGCGCGGTTCAGGGAGCGTGGTATGCTGCCCCCGATAGCAGCACGCGGAGCAATCTCGAACGCGACTACGCGGCGAAATACGGCGTTCCCCCGCCTCCGTTGGCGGATTTGGCCTATGATTCGGCGTCGATCGCGAAGGTCATCCTTGGTCCAAAAGGCAGTGATATCGCGATCCTGACGCAACCCGGCGGGTTCGTGGGTACAGACGGGTGGTTCGCATTGCTCCCTGATGGTCAGGTGAGGCGCGGATTAGCCGTGTACCGGATACAACGTGGCGGCCCTGAATTGATTGATCCCGCGCCGCAGTCGGCGGGTACACCGGGTTTATAATGCGCCATGCGATCGTCAGCTTTTGCGAAGACCAACGAACCCGACCAACCGCTCGGCTTCGTTGACAATTGGGTCTGCGATGGCGGCAGCCCGTTCGGCGCCGGATCTGAGCAGATCGGTAAGTGCCCCCTGGTCGCTGAGCAGCCGGTTTGTCTCCGAAGCGATCGGAGCCAATTTTGTCACCAGCAATTCCGTCAGGGCGTTCTTGAACGGGCCGAAACCTTGGCCGGCATGCTCGTTGAGCACCGAGGCGGGGTCGCTATCGGTCAGCGCCGCATAGATTCCAACCAGGTTTCTGGCCTCTGGCCGATCGGCGAGTTCTTCGACCTCAGATGGTAATGGCATCGGGTCGGTTTTGGCGCGACGGATTTTAAGCGCGATCGTATCGGCATCGTCGCTCAGATTGATCCGGCTCTGATCCGATGGATCGGACTTCGACATCTTCTTCGTACCATCGCGCAAACTCATCACGCGGGCGCCGGTAGCCAGGATCACCGGCTCGATGTTTGGAAAGAAGTCCACACCGTAATCGTGGTTGAACTTCTGTGCGATATCGTTCGCAAGTTCCAGATGCTGCCGCTGGTCATCACCCACTGGAACCCGTGTGGCATGATAGGCGTGAATGTCGGCGGCCATCAGGTTAGGGTAGACATACAGGCCGGACGAGGCGCTCTCCCGATCCTTGCCCGCCTTATCCTTGAACTGTGTCATACGGTTGAGCCAGCCCAGCCGAGCGACGCAGTTGAAGATCCACGCAAGCTGAGCATGGGCACGAACAGTCGACTGCAGGAACAGGATGTGCCTCGCGGGGTCAACGCCGCAGGCCAGTACGACCGCGGCCATCTCTAGCGATTGTTGACGCAGGGCGGCTGGATCCTGCCATGTCGTGATGGCGTGCAGGTCCACCACACAGAAGATGCAGTCATGATCATCCTGTAGCTTGACCCAGTTTCGGATCGCGCCAAGGTAGTTACCTAGCGTGGACCCGCCGGACGGCTGAATGCCTGAGAAAACGCGCTGCATACCGTTCAAGTCTCTGTCGTTCGGGCCGAACTGATGGCCGATCCGCCCTCGCGGCGCAAGCGACGACGCGACATCATGCGGCCGATATCCCGCAGATCGTATGCGCCGAACAGCGAGGCCGCCAACCCGTACGTTAGCATGCCGGCGCCGACCAACCCCGTGAGGGAGCCGAAGCGGAGCCACCCGTGCGGCAGTGTCTGAAACAGCAAATCCCGCAGTCCCCACAGCACCAGGGCCATCGCCACCGCCGCCCCAAGCATGCCCAGGCACCGCCGACGGAGTTGCTGGTCCGCGACAAAATGTCCTCGCCGCCTTAGCACGAACGCCAGGCCCGAGACATTGCAGATCGCGGCCAAACTGGTTGCCAGCGCAGGTCCGATATGGGCCAGCGGCATCATGAATATGAGATTCAAAACGAGGTTCAGCGCCACGCTGCCGACCCCGATCTTGACCGGCATACCAGTGTCACCGCGCGCAAAGAACGCGGGCGCCAGGACCTTCACAAGCACGAAGGCCGGCAGCCCGAGCGCATAAGCCTCCAGGGATTGCGAAGACAGGCGCACGCTCTCGAGATCAAACGCACCACGGCCAAACAAGACGAACATGATAGGCTGAGCACACACGATAAGCGCAAGCGCGGCCGGCAACGTCAGAAAAAGTCCGTATTCGATCGCTCGGTTGAGCGTGCCGACCGAAGAGGCGGCCTCGCCCGCTCGGACCTGCCGGGACAGCATCGGCAGCAGAGCCGTTCCAACGGCAGTGCCAATAACGCCCAATGGCAACTGCTGCACGCGATCGGCGAAATACAGGACCGACACCGTGCCGGGGGGTAAAAGGCTGGCGATGATGACGTCAACAGTCAGATTGAGTTGTGTCACACCCGCCCCGACGAGACCTGGTGCCATGCGCCGCATCAGCAGACGCATCTGCGGAGTCATCCTCGGCCGCGGAATCTTGAGCGCCATGCCGCCGCGCCGAACCGCCAGCATCAGCAGGCCAAGTTGCGCGACGCCGGAAATCGTGACGCCCCAGGCCAACGCATGACCCACTGTCGGAACATACGGCGTCATCCAGATCATGCATGCGATCGAGACGATGTTGAACAGCACATAGGATGCCGATGCCGCGGTGAATTTCTCCAACCCGTTCAGCACGCCGGAAACCAAAGCGGCAAGACAGATCAGGACGAGGTAGGGAAAGGTGATCCTGGACAGGCTGACGGCAAGGGCAAACTTGCCCGGATCGTCCGCGAAACCGGGTGCCAGAACGATCATCAGTTCGGGCATGAATATCTCACCCAGGATCGTCATGATCCCAAGCCAGAAAGCCATTACGGCGAAGGCTTCTTGGGCGAATTGCTTCGCCGCGCCGATACCTTCCGTGTGTAGCAACCCGGAAAAAGCAGGGATGAAGGCAGCGTTGAACGCACCCTCGCCGAACAGGCGACGGAACAGATTGGGAAGTTTCAACGCGACGAAAAACGCATCCGCGATCGGGCCGGTGCCGATCAGCGCGGCGATTAACATATCCCTCGCGAAACCCAGAATACGGCTGATCAGCGTCCATCCACCAACGGTCAGAATACCTCTCAGCATGTTTGATCTTTTCCAGCCATGCGGTCCTTATTCATCCCGTTGCGGACGCAAAAGAAGCTGTGCGATCGCCTGATCCAGCGTTTTTGCCCCGGCCAGCAGATCCGCCACAGCTCGGCAGATCGGCAGTTCGACACCTTCGCCTCGCGCGACAAGCGCTGCGGCTGTTGGAACTCCCTCCGTCACCTCCGACCGGCGAGCGAGTATGTCCGAAAGGCTTTCGCCCCGGCCAAGCGCGTGACCCAGGCTGAAATTCCGGCTTGAGGCTCCGGTGCAGGTCAGCAGGAGGTCTCCCAAACCCGACAACCCCATGACCGTTTCCGCCCGGCCGCCCAGGGCGATGGCCAAGCGGCGCAACTCACTCAAGCCACGTGTCACCAGGGCCGCTCGGGCGTTTTCACCCAGTCCCGCGCCGATGACAGCGCCTGCCGCGATGGCAATGACATTCTTCGCAGCACCACCGAGTTGGGCGCCGATCGGGTCATCATTGCCGTACAGACGGAAGGTATTGGTCCCCAGCATCAGACGGACCCGCTCCCGAAGATCGGCATCCGTGCTGGCGACGACAGCAGCGGCGGGGAAACCACTCGCCACCTCGTGCGCGAAGTTGGGTCCGGTCAAAATGGCGACCGGACCGCCAGGGGACACTTCATTCACGATTTCCAGCGGGAGCAAATAGGTCCCGGCTTCAACACCTTTAGCACCGACGACGATTGATCCAACGGCAGGCTGGAGGCGCAGGAATGATGAACGAAGGTGCTGCACCGGAACGACCCACAACAAAAGATCGGCGCCGGCGGGAATATCGTGACGAACATCAACCGCGTCCGGCAGGCGATGCGCCGGTAGCCGATTGCTTTCTCGATTGGCCGCGATAGTGGAAGCGGTAGCCGCGTCCCGGGCGACCAGCGAGACATCGTTCCCCGCTCGCACCGCCTGAAGAGCAAGTGCGGTCCCCCAGGCGCCAGCGCCAATGATGACTAGCCTACTCATCAACCAGCCTGAGCACGTCTACTCCCGCCCCGGGCTCGTGGTCGCCGAGCCCATTCAGGACCGCGTTGGCGATCGAGTGCGCCTGATCCCTGAAGCGGTATGGCGGATTGATCACCACAAGACCGCACCCATTCAGCCGATCAGGACCTGTCGTATCCCGGAGATGAAGTTCGACCGCGACGATGTCGCGAATACCGGATGACGTCAGGCTCGCACGAAAGCTCCGCACTGCCGCCATCTGCTTGATTGGATACCATGCGGCGAACAGGCCATGACCGAAACGGCCGTAACCACGGCGAATTCCATCCATCAGCCTGAAGAACTCGTCCCGAGCCTCGAACGGTGGATCGATGAAGACGAGGCCTCGCTTTTCCCTCGGCGGCAGAAGCCCGGCCAGTGCCTCCCAACCGGATCGGTCATGAACATCGACTTGTGGGTCGCGATGGAAATGCCGCCGCAAGGTCGTCGCGTCCTCATGATGGAGTTCGCAGCAGGCGAGTCGGTCCCCCTCGCGCAAAACGGCCCGGATCAATGCAGGAGAGCCGTGGTAGAGACCAAGTTGCTCCACCAACCCAATATATCGCTCCAATGCCGCCGCAGGCCTCTGCAGCAAACGTCGAACTCCGGTCTCCGCCTCAGCCGTGCGTTGAGCTGCCTCGGCTTCAAGGTCGTATCGACCTGCGCCCGCATGGGTATCCAGCACGAAATATGGTGCTGGCTTCCGCGCAAGCGAGTCGAGCAAGGCGACCAACAGCGCATGCTTAAAGCAATCCGCGAAGTTACCGGCGTGATAAGCGTGGCGGTAATTCATCCCGATACGGCTTCCAGGGTATCAAGCGGCCAGCGTGGACGGGCGATGGCATCAAGGCTATCGCTCCAGCCAAGCCGCAGCCGTTCGACGCCAACCCACGCGACCATCACGGCATTGTCCGAACACAGCCTGACCGGCGGAGCAACCAGGCGAAACCCACGCGACTGTACCGCCAGGGCTATGCCTGCCCGCACGGAAGCATTCGATGCAACTCCGCCCGCGACGACCAGCAGGCTCGCCTGTGGAAACCGTTCCCGCATCATATCCATCGCATGGCCTGCTCGATCAGCAAGCACATCGACGACGGCGCGCTGAAAGCTCGCCGCGACGTCCGCATGCTGTCCACGTGTCAGGTTCGGGCCGATTCGTAGAATTGTCTGCGCCACCGCGGTCTTGAGACCCGAGAAGCTCAGCTCGCATCCCGGTCGCCGCAGCATTGGACGCGGCAACGCATAACTTGTCGGATCGCCTTCCGCGGCGATCCTCTCCAAAGCCGGTCCACCCGGCCAATCGAGCCCCAGCAGCTTGGCGACTTTATCAAAAGCCTCACCGACCGCGTCGTCGATGGTTCCGCCCAACCTCACGTGCTGCCCAACGCCGATCACGGCGATGCACTGAGAATGCCCCCCGGAAAGCAGCAACAATAGATACGGGAACGGCGCCCCTCCCTCCACCAAACCGGGCAAACGGGCCGTCAGCGCGTGCGCTTCCAGATGGTTGACGGCCACGAAAGGGAGGCGATTGGCTATCGCTATGCCCTTGGCAAACTGGGACCCGACGATCAATCCACCGATCAGGCCGGGCCCCGATGTTGCCGCGACACCCCCCAGGTCGGAAAACTCAAGTCCAGCCTTCCCCATCGCACGACGAACCTGTTCCGAGAGGTAGCGCAGATGCGTCCTGGCGGCGATCTCCGGCACAACCCCGCCAAACGGTGCGTGCTCCGCAAGCTGGCTCAGTACGACTTCAGCCAGGATTCGCCCCTCGCCATCCACCACCGCCGCGGCCGTTTCATCGCAAGACGTCTCGATCCCAAGAACCGGTTTCATCGTACCATTCCAGCCGGTGCCCGGGCCTGGGTCCACGGCAGCCTGTCTTCCGTTTTCGTGGCGACGCATCGAGTAGTAGGATAACCACGTGTTCGGCCCGCGCCACCCATCATCGACCGGAGGCTCTTTGACAAGAGCGGTTTTTTGAAAGGCGTTTTGATAACCAGACCAGAGCCCGGCGCCACCCAAACCGCCATCCGACTGGCCGCGATCGGTCTTATCCCCATCGTCGCACCGGTCCTGTCGGTTATTGCCAGGGACGTCCATGCTCCCGATCACGTCGCAGCGACCCTGCTGACGAGCCAAAATTCTGTCCGAGCCTGTCCCCCGTTTCTGCATGATCGGCCTGTCTTCGCTGTCGGCACCGCGACCGCTGCCCGGGCCACCGAGGCTGGTTTTGGCCGCGTGTTCAATGCGGATGGGGACGCTACGTTGCTGGCCAATTTGGTCGCGGACACGCTCTCCCCAGCGGAAGGCAGTCTGTTCCTGCCGACAGGGCAGGGCCAGGGCATAGATTTGGCCACGTCCCTGCGGCAGCGTGGCTTTCTGGTGGTCCGCCGTGTCGCATATAAGGTCGCCGGGGTCCCCGTCCTGCCCGAAGCCGCCGCTACTCGACTGCAGCACGGTCAATTGGCGGCTGCGATGTTCTTTTCCGGGGAAACTTCACGCCATTTCGTGCGCCTTCTCCGGGCTGCGGAATTGACCGAGACCGTTCGCGATGTTGAAGCTGTGTCTATCAGCGAGCGGGCGGCCATGGCATTAAGGCTTCTCCCTTGGCGGTGCATTAGCGTCGCCGCTAAGCCAAACCAGGATTCGATGCTGATGCTGCTGAATGACTGAACAACCTCTGCTGCCCCCGCCAGACGAAGCACCCGAACCCTTTGTCGTGGCGCCCAAATCCCCGCGACGCGATCTCGTTCCCTGGCTTTACGGCCTGGGTTTCCTCGTGCTCGCTGCCGCGATCCTCTATCTCTGGCAAAACCCTGGCAGCCCGAGTGACACGACCGCTGACGCCTCGGCCATCCAGGCCGTCGAACAGCGTCTCAGCGATATCGATTCGCGTTTGAGCCGGTTGGAACAGAGACCAGCCCCCGATCTTGAGAAAATCACGGCACGTATGGATGCTCTCGATGGCCGGGTTGCCGATCAGGCCCGACTCGCCGCCCGAATGGATGCATTATCGGGTCGGATCGAATCGCTCGCAAGCCGCGACGCAACCGGCCTGGACGCGACTAAGCAGCAGCTCGATGCGCTCGCGACCCGCATCACGGCCATTGAGTCAAGGGCCGGCAGCCTTGAAGCCGTCACCAAACGCCTGAATCTCATTGCCAGGCTACAGGACGTGTCGTTCGCCCTGGCTGCCGGCCGGCCCCTCGGCGACCTGCCCGATGACGCGCCCGAACCGCTTGTGCGGTACGCCCATGCCGCGCCACCCACAGAAGCGCAGGTTCGCCTTCGTTTTTCGCGAGACGAACAAGTTGCACTGGCCGCGAAGCAGCCGGACGAGAACGATGCTCCGTTCATCGGCCGCGTCTGGGATCGGGCGCAAGGCCTTATAACCATCCGCCGGGGCGATGACGTCGTAGTCGGTAACCCCGCTACTGTCATCTTGAATCGCGCCCACGCCGCGCTCGACGTAGGTGATATCGTCGGCGCGGTCACCGCGGTCGAGGCGTTGAAAGGACCACCCCGTCAAACGATGGCCGACTGGCTCGCCGACGCAAAGGCACTCCTGGCCGCACGATCCGCGCTCGCCGATATGGCCGGTAAGGCATGATGCTGAGGGCTATATTTTTCCTTCTCGCTGGCTTTGCCATCGTGGCGGTGGCTTGGCTATTGGCGACTATCCCCGGTCACATCGTTGCTTCGATTGGCGCATTCACCATCGAAACCTCGACACCGGTCGCGATCCTGATGCTGTTCGCGCTGTTGGTCGTGATCTTGATCGTGCTTCGCGTCGCGCGTGGCGTGCTGGGGATGCCCCGCGCAGGCGCCGGCTGGCGTCGCCGCCATCGCTTGGCTTTGGGAGAGCGAACCGTAACCCGCGTGCTTGTCGCTTTGGCAGCAGGCGAGCAGGGGACAGCCCGCAAGGAAGCCCAGCGAGCCCGTCACCTGCTAGGGGACTCGCCGCAGACCTTGCTGCTTGTAGCCGAAGCAGGCCGGCTGGGAGGGCGAGAGGATGAAGCAGAGGAAGCCTTTCGTGCCCTGACCAAACAAAAAGATGCCGAGTTCCTCGGCCTCCGCGGATTGTTGCGTCAGGCAGTCGATCGCCACGACTGGCCCGAGGCTTTGGTTATCGCCAAGCAAGCTGAAGCCGCCCATCCAGGAACTGTGTGGCTGCGGCAGCAGCGGGCCGAACTAGCGCTGCAAACTGAGAACTGGGCTGAGGCGCTCGAACTCGCCGGGGCTGACCCTCGTCGGACAACCTATTACGTCGCGGCCGCGGACGCTGAACCCGATCCTCCGCGAGCCCTCAGCTACGCAAAGCAAGCGTGGAAGCAAGACCCCGCGTTTCCACCGGCAGCGATTGCCTACGCCAGCCGGCTTCGGGCCGCCGGCCAGGAGAGGCGTGCCCAGGCATGCATCGTGGATGCCTGGAAACGTGCGCCGCATCCTGACCTCGGGGCGTTCGCTCTCGCCCTTGAGCCGGATAAGCTGGCAAGGGTCCAGTCCGCCAAGCGCTTGGTGGCAGCTAACCCGACACACCCGGAAAGCCGACTTCTTCTGGCGCGGGCAGCACTCGATGCCGGACTAACCGGCGAAGCCCGTCACCAGGTCGAGATCGCGGATGGTGAGGGGATGAGACAGCGCCGCTTTTGCCTGCTTCTCGCCCAAATCGAAGAACAGGAGCGCGGCGATACCGAAAGCGGTCGCCTCGCCCAACGTGATGCGCTTCGCCGGGCTGCGACCGCTGAACCTGACCCACATTGGCAATGTACGAGTTGCCACAGGGAGCATGCGGTGTGGCATCCCAAGTGTGACACCTGCGGAAGCGTCGGAACAGTACAATGGCTCAACAGCGCGCGAACCTCCGGGTTGCCCGTTATCGCGGGTTGAACCGACGGCTCAATGCTCAGCAAACAACCGTGTCGGACGGATGCGGGCGTCCTGAGAAACCGGCGCACCTGAACCGCACGGAACAACGTTGATATATGGCGCGGGATCGACCGAACGGCCGTCGACGATCATCCCGAAATACAAGTGCGGACCGTAGGTGAGGCCAGTTCGGCCGACCGTGCCGATCCTTTCTCCGCCGTAAATCGTCTTGAGGCCCTCCGCCAGCATCGGCGCAACCAGGCCGAGATGACTGTAAATGCCAATGAACCCCTCGTGCTGGATCAGGATCTCCAGGCCGCCGATCCCATGCCGCTGGATCCGGATCACCGTTCCCGGCGCCACCGCGGTAACCGGACTACCAATGGACGCAGGAAGATCGATCCCACTGTGGAATGTTCCGGCCAACGGCCTGTTGAGCAGAACACGAGGACCAAATGGCGACGACACACACGCCGGCTCGACAGGTGGGAGCATCATTGTCCTGGCGTGTACATTGGCTGCCGCTGCGTACGGCGCGTATGCCGTTAGCCCCAATGCGACGATATATCCCAAGAGCGTCCTGAGCCTCAACGGGCGGCGATCGGTTTGTCTCGTCAATCTCAGGGCGTCCTTCACCGGTCATTCCGCAGGGAAAGGGGAGCGGAACGCGCCATTGTTGTCTAATCAGCTTTCTGTGCGACCTGGCGGAAGCACCGCCTTTCGCTTCATCCCGCCGAGGCTCGCCTGAGCTTTCGGGTTGGTGGGACCGTTACGGGAGGCGCCATATCGTCGGGATTGACGAGTGCACGCAACAATGCCTCCCGAAGCTGCCCGAGTTTCCGCTCGTTCTCGACCTTCAAGCCAAATACGTCTTTGACATAGAATACATCTACGGCCCTAACCCCGTAGGTCGTCACATGGGCCGACGCGATTTGGAGGCCCTGGGCGCTGATCGCTGCGGTCACATCGTGCAGCAAGCCGGGGCGATCCCGACCGTTGACCTCAAGCACCGTGTGCGTATTGGACGCGCGATTGTCGATAACAACACGCGGAGGCACATGAATTGCCTGCATGCGTCGCCCAAGCAAAATCTTCGAAACTCGCCGGATCTCGGTCGAAAGTCTCAACCGCCCCGATAGGGCCTGCTCGATCAACACCGAGAGGCGGGCCAAACGATGCGGTGCGTCGAAGGTCCCGCCCGCGGTATCCTGGATCCAGAACGTATCCAGCGCCATGCCATTGGTCATCGTGTGGATGCGTGCATCGACGATCGACGCACCAGCGACTGCGAGCGCTCCGGAAATCTTGCTGAAAAGCCCGGCGTAATCAGCGCTGTATACCGTCACTTCAGTGACAGCTCGCGCCGGTAGAGGTTGCGTATCGACCGTCAGCGGCGACTTCCGGTGTTCGGCATCACGAATCAGCCTCGCATGCCGCATGTGAGTTTCCGGATCGAACGACAGCCAGTACCCAGCATATCCGAGCGTCGAGAAATGCTCGATTTCCTCCTGACCCCAGTCAGCCAGAAGCTCAGCAACGGCCTGCTTCGCCCGCGCGACCCGAACATCCCGTTCCGTGGTTGCCAGGCCCCCCGCCAACACCTCCGCAACTCGCGAATATAGCTCCCTCAGGAGCGTCGCCTTCCAGCCGTTCCAGACTTTGCTCGAAACCGCGCGCATATCGGCAACTGTCAGGATCAGCAGCAGTCGCAAACGCTCCGGCGACTGAATCGTGTCGGCCAGATCGAGAATCGTCTTTGGATCGTCGATATCACGTTTGAAAGCCGTTGCACTCATGAGAAGGTGGTGCAGAACCAGCCAGGAGACCGTTTCGGTTTCCTCATCGCTCAAACCCAAGGCCGGCCCAACCTCCAACGCAACTTCGGCGCCCAGCGCGGAGTGATCGCCGCCGCGGCCTTTGGCGATATCGTGCAGCAACGTCGCGAGATAGAGCGAGCGCCGCGATTGGACATGACCGACAAGTTCCGAGGCGATCGGCGCGACCTCCGAGAGTTCGCCTCGCTCCAGGGTATTGAGCACGCGCACCGCCTCGACGGTGTGCTCGTCCACGGTGAATATGTGATACGTATCAAACTGCATCTGGCCGACGATGCGCGCCCAGTCCGGCAAATAGCGACCAAAGAAACCCGTCTCGTTCAATATGCCCAGCCATCGCGCACCGTCGGGATGCTGTCCTCCGGGCCGATGAGGATCCGCTTCCTTACCGCACAGCAAATCCATGAAGATCGCCGCTGCTTTCGGATCGCCGCGTAACGAAACCGCGCGACGCTCGTTCTGAATAAAGGACCGTATGGCGAGCGGATGTAGCTCAAGGCCTCTATCGCGAGCTACCTGAAGAATGCGAAGCATCTGGATCGGCTCGACATCGAAGTCCCGACCAGCGATCGGCAACAGCTGGCCCTCCGCCAGGACGAATCCGGCAGATAGCAGTGCGTCGTCGGTTTCGGCCTCGAGAGCCGGGGGACCAAGTGCCGACCGCAGGATCGCGGGCTCCAGAATTCGCGTAAGCCGGGCAATTTCCCTCGCGGTCAGGAAGTAGTGGCGCATGAAGCGCTCCACTCCATCCTGACGGCCATGGCGCGTATATCCCATCCGCGCCCCAACAACCGGCTGCAAGTCGAATGTCAGTCGCTCTTCCGCGCGTCCGGCCACGTAGTGCAAATGGAACCGGACAGTCCAGAGGAACTCCCAGGCTCGCCTGCCATGGCGCGCTTCCTGCTGCGTTAGAATGCCGCCGAGATCCGCCAACTCTCCCATTGTCTGAGTGTCGAAGACGTAGCGCGCGATCCAATAAAGCGTCTGCAGATCGCGCAGGCCGCCCCTACCTTCCTTTACATTCGGCTCGACAACGAACGGACTGTCGCCATACCGCCGATGCCGCACGGCGCGTTCAGCCTGTTTCGCCGCGATATACTCGGCGGCGCCCGCTTCCTTGCACGCGGCTCGAAAACGGCGGTGAAACTCGCCAAATAAAATCTTGTTGCCGCTCAGAAACCTCGCGTCGAGCAGGGCGGTGCGAATCGTCGTATCTTTGCCACCCTCCACGAGGCAATCGCCGATCGATCGCGTTGCATGGCCGACCTTCAGCCCGAGATCCCAAAGAAAGTACAGCATATACTCGACAACACGGAGCGTCTCTGGGGTCGGGTCTTCGGCCGTCAAAAACAGCAAGTCGATGTCGCTGAATGGCGCCAACACCCCTCGACCGTACCCGCCGGTCGCCGCGATGCTAAGGGCCTCGACGCACTCGAGGTCGGTTTTGGTGGTGGTGTGTTCAAATAGCGCCGCAACAACGCCATCTATCAGCGCGCCTAAAAGCCGAGCGGCCTGTAGCCCAGTGATCTGCTCGTGTTCGAATGCATGCTGCACATAAGACTGGATGCGGGCTAAATGGCGGCGGAAGGCGCCGACTGCGGCATCTCTGGAAACGCTGCCGCTCTCTTCTGCGATGCCAGCAAGAGCGTCCGAGAGCAGGGACGCCGCGGCTTCAGGGGCACGCGGCAAGGGGATGGGGGTTAACATCGTGGTGATCGTACTATGTGGCCCCATCCGCGCAACCCGGGACAAGCCCCTTCAGACGATATAACACGTCGAGCGCCTCTTTGGGCGACATGTTGTCCGGATTTATTTCGCTCAAAGCTTCGCGCAGCGGTGCGAATTCGTCCCTGGCTGGCGCAGGGGGTTCCTCTGGCTCCGCGGTCGCCGCGAATAGCGGCAATGCTTGAAGCGACGCCGATTTGCCGAGCGGGCCGCCATGCTTTTCCATCGCAGCCATCAAGGACGCGGCTCTTCGGACCACTTGCGCCGGCACGCCCGCAAGTTCGGCGACATGCACGCCCCAGGAACGTCCAGCAGCCCCTTCGGCGACTTCGTGAAGGAACACCACACCACCCCTCCATTCCTTGACCCGCATCGTATGTGGCTTCAGCCGTGGCAGGCGATCCGCAAGTTCCGCAAGCTCATGGAAATGTGTGGCGAAAATAGTACGGCAGCGTATTGCTGAATGTAACGACTCTAGAACCGCCCAGGCAATCGCCAGTCCATCCAAGGTGGAGGTGCCGCGGCCGATTTCGTCCACGACCACCAGTGATTTCGGCCCCGCCTGATGCAGGATCGCCGCTGTTTCGGTCATCTCCACCATGAAGGTCGAGCGGCCGCGCGCCAGATCGTCCGATGCGCCGACCCGGCTGAACAAGCGGTCCACGATCCCCAGGACGGCGGACTCGGCGGGAACCGGCAAACCAGCCTGTGCCAGTACCACGAATAGTGCGTTCTGCCGTAGGAAAGTAGATTTCCCCGCCATGTTCGGGCCCGTCAGCAGCATGACGCGCTGATCGGGCGAGAGATCACACCGGTTCGGCACAAAGGCCGATTGACCGGCGAGTGCGCTCTCGACCACCGGGTGACGGCCAGCCTCGATCCGGAATTCGTCCGTGGCGCTCAATGTGGGGCGTACCCAGGTGCCGCTCTGTGCCAGCTTCGCAGCAGACTGTGTCGCATCCAGAAAGGCAAGCGCTTCCGCACAGGCCGCCAGTTCGTCGGCATGCGCCAATATTTCGTTGACCAGGTGAGCGAACACCAGGCGTTCTCGCGCGGTCGCCTTCTCAGCCGCTTCCCGGATCCGCTGATCAAGTTCGGACAGTTCGGGTGTGGTGAACCGGGCGCCATTCGCCATCCCTTGGCGCAGTGTCAATTGCGGAAAGCCGCGCAACTTCTCCACCGCGGCGGACGGTGCCTCGATGATGTAGCCAAGCTGCGCATGGTGCCTGATCTTCAGACTCGCGACACCAAAAAGCTGTGCGAAATCCAGCTGCAGCTTCGCGATGACCTGCCGGCTTTCGTCGCGCAGCGTCCGGTGCGCGTCGAGCTCCCCATCGAAGCCCACTCTTATCGCGCCGCCATCTTCGAGGCGCGCCGGAACGGGGTCAGCCAAAGCGCGTCCCAGTTCCTCTACCAGGGCCAAACCACCCGGGATACTGGATCTTGCATCGGTAAGAGCCTGAGGAAGCGGCACCTGAAGGATTTCCGCGATCGCAAACGCCGCATTGAGCCCATCCCGCATGGCGGCGAGATCGCGCGGTGTTCCCCTACTCAATGACAAGCGCCCCAACGCGCGTGCCATGTCCGGCGCCGTTCGCAGGATCGTCCGTAACCGATTGGTCGCCTGAGGATTCGCCACGCACCACGACCAGGCATCCTGACGCACGCTGATCGCGGTCAGATCCGTCAGCGGTGCGGAAAGCCACGCCGCCAGCGATCGGGCACCAGCAGCCGTCAACGTGCGTTGCACCGCCGTGAACAACGTGTGCTGCGTGCCACCGTCCCGCGATCTGAGGATCTCCAGGCTGGCACGCGTCGCCGCGTCCATGAGCAATGCGCCGCTCTGCCCTTGCGGCTCGGGGCGGCCAAGCCGGGGCAGGGCGCCCGACTGCGTGCTGCGGATGTAATCCACCGCCATCGCCGCCGCCACCGCCTCGCCATCGGTGAAAGTGCCGAATGCATCCAGGCTCGCGGTCCCGAATGTTTCGGCCAACCGGCGGCGCGCGATGAGCGGCGTCGAAGGCACCGTTTCGGGTGAGCGATTCGCCGCCCATTCGCCGAGATCGAGCGATTCGGGAGCAAGCACCTCAACTGGTTCCAGGCGGCCGAGAAGCGCTGCAAGTTCCGGCGTCCGCAGTGCAGTGGTTTCGAACAGCCCAGTGGACACATCGACCCATGCGGCGCCGAGCCCATCCTTGTCCCAGGCTATGGCGGTCAGGAGGTTCGGCCGCCCCGCCTCCAGCAGCGCCTCTTCGGTAATCGTGCCCGGCGTGATCACCCGGACGACCTCCCGCTTGATCGGCAACTTTCCGGTGCGGGCCTTCGGGTCTTCCATCTGCTCGACGATGGCAACGCGGAAGCCTTTGCGTATCAGGCGCGCGAGATAGATCTCCGAAGCATGATGGGGAACACCGCACATCGAGATGGGTGTTCCCCCGTGCTCTCCACGATGGGACAACGCGATATCGAGCGCGGCAGCGGCGGCTTCGGCATCGGCGAAAAACAGCTCATAAAAGTCGCCCATCCGGAAAAAAAGCAGTGCGTCCGGATGTTCGGCTTTGGCCGCGAACCACTGCGCGATTGCCGGCGTCGCTCCCGCGGCCGACGGCAGCTTGGCCGCGGTATGGGGGACAGTATCCACTGTCCCGCTACGCCGCTGCGCGCTTGCGGACGAAAGAGGCGATCGAGGCCAGGGCGGCGGGTGTCATGCCCTGAATGCGGGCGGCCGCCCCAAGCGACTCCGGGCGCGTGTGGTTCAGCTTTTCCCGGATCTCCGTCGAGAGGCCGCCGATATCCTCGAACGCGATCCCATCCAGTTCCACGCCGTCCTCCCGCCGGCTCAAGCGAGCCTCCGCCTGCTGCCGGTGCAGATAGCCGGCGTAACGCGCCTCGGTGCGCAGTTGCTCTGCCGCCCGCTCCGGCAATGCGGCAAGCCATGGAAACGCTGCGCACAGAGACGGCCAGGTAACGCCGTCGTTGCCCGCGAGATCCACCACCGATCGCCACCGCCCATCCGCGGCGGGAACGATCCCCAGCCGGCCCATCGCGGCGGCAGGCAACCCTTCCTCGCTGGCTCGCTGCATCGCGGCTCGGAACGCTGTCTGATGCGCCTTGAAAGCAACCTCCCGCACAGACCCCACACAGCCCCAACCGATTCCCTTTGCCGTCAGCCGAAGATCGGCGTTATCCGCACGCAGACTGAGCCTGAATTCCGCCCGCGACGTAAACATCCGGTACGGCTCGGCGACGCCTTGAGTCGTGAGATCGTCGACCATCACGCCTAAGTAGGATTCAGTCCGGTCGAGCCATACAGGTGTCTGTCCACCCGCCGCGCGCCCTGCATTGATCCCGGCAAGCAGGCCCTGGGCAGCGGCCTCCTCATACCCGGTCGTGCCGTTGACCTGCCCGGCGAGGAACAGTCCCGGCATCGCGCGGAGTTCCAGCCCCCGTGTAAGCGCCCGAGGATCGACGTAGTCGTACTCAACTGCATAACCCGGCCGGATCATCCGACTATGTTCGAGGCCGGGAATGGTCCTCAGGATAGCCTGCTGCACTTCCTCCGGCAGGCTGGTGGATATGCCGTTCGGGTAAACCGTCGGATCGTCCAGACCTTCCGGCTCAAGAAAGATATTATGACGGTCTTTGCCGGAGAACCGGACGATCTTGTCCTCGATCGACGGACAATAGCGTGGGCCTCGGCCGGCAATTTGCCCGGAATAAACCGCCGACCGGTGGATGTTCGCCCGGATCACTGCATGGGTCGCCTCCGTCGTACCGGTCACTCGGCATTCGATCTGCCGGTTCAGTAGACGGGCAGTCAGTGTGCTGAACGGCTGCGGCTGGTCGTCGCCGGGATCGGCACGTAACCCGTCCCAGTCGATGGTTCTTCTGTCCAACCGCGGGGGCGTGCCAGTCTTGAGACGGCCAAGCGGCAAACCCAACTGGCCGAGCGTCTGAGCCAGCCCGACCGATGGCGCTTCCCCCATCCGCCCGGCTGGGGTTTGCCGATCTCCTATATGGATGATCCCGCGCAGGAACGTGCCGGTTGTCAGCACCGCTGCGCCGCATTCAACCCGCTGCCTTGCCGCACAGATGACCGCCGAAACCCGCCCGTCGTGGTCCGTTTCCAGGTCTTCGGCCGAGGCGGCCGACAGCGTGAGGTTCGGTGTGTCCTCCAGCAGCCCGCGCATCGCACGCCGGTACAGCGTACGGTCCGCTTGCGCACGCGGACCGCGTACCGCCGGTCCCTTGCTGCGATTGAGCAGCTTGAAGTGGATCCCGGCGGCGTCGGCGGCACGCCCCATCAGCCCGTCCAGCGCATCGATCTCCCTCACCAGATGGCCTTTTCCGATGCCGCCAATCGATGGGTTGCACGACATCTCGCCGATCGTCCCCAGCGAGTGGGTCAACAGCAGCGTGCGTGCGCCGACCCGCGCGGCCGCCGCGGCTGCCTCACAGCCGGCGTGTCCGCCCCCAACAACGATGACATCGTAGCTTTTGGTCATGCATTGCTTTCTGCCATAGAAGCGCCCCCTCTCGCCATGCCCTTGAGGTCCCCTCTTCCGTCAGGTCCGCGGCAAGCCCATGATGGGCGAAGCACCCCGTCGAGGGCGCCGATAATCAGGGGGAGGTTCGGCCATGGCCGATGGCGCGATCGATACACGCACCGCACGTATATCCGCGGAAGAAGCATTGGCTATGCATGCCAGTGGTCGACCGGGGAAGCTGGAAACCCGTATCAGCAAGCCTATCACTACCGCTCGGGACCTTTCGCTGGCCTACTCCCCGGGTGTCGCCGAACCCTGCCTCCATATCGCCCGCAACCCGTCGCTCGCCTATGAGTACACGACCAAAGGCAACATGGTCGCCGTGATCTCGAACGGAACCGCCGTTCTCGGCCTCGGTAATTTGGGGGCAGTTGCCTCGAAGCCCGTGATGGAAGGCAAGGTTGCCCTCTTCAAGCGTTTCGCCGACGTCGATGGGATCGATCTTGAAATCGGAACCGAGGATGTCGACGAATTCGTCAATGCCGTGCGCTTCCTGGGGCCCGGCTTCGGCGGGATCAACCTTGAAGACATCAAGGCACCCGAGTGCTTCGTCATCGAGCAGCGGCTGCGCGAGTTGATGGACATCCCGGTTTTCCACGACGATCAGCACGGTACCGCTATCGTTGCCGCCGCCGGCCTGATCAACGCGTGCCACCTCACCGGCCGTGAATTGCGCGAAACCAAACTGGTGGTAAACGGCGCCGGGGCGGCAGCGATTGCTTGTGTCGAACTTCTCAAAGCCATGGGTATGCGTCCAGACCACGTGATCCTGTGCGACACCAAGGGCGTCGTCTACCAAGGCCGCACCGCGGGCATGAACCAGTGGAAGTCGGCCCATGCGGCCGCCACCAAAGCCCGCACGCTCAGTGAGGCCATGGAGGGGACAGACGTCTTTTTCGGGCTTTCGGTCAAGGGCGCACTAACCCAGGAGATGGTCGCCTCGATGGCCGACAAGCCGATCATCTTCGCCATGGCCAACCCCGACCCCGAGATAACGCCGGAGGAAGCAAGGGCGGTCAGCCCCAATGCGATCATCGCGACCGGCCGCAGCGACTACCCCAACCAGGTAAACAACGTGCTCGGGTTTCCCTACATCTTCCGCGGGGCGTTGGATGTTCGGGCCAGTACAATCAACGACACGATGAAGATCGCCGCAGCCGAGGCGCTGGCAAAATTGGCGCGAGAAGATGTGCCGGACGAAGTCCATACAGCCTCAACCGGGCGCCGCCTGGCTTTCGGGCCCGAGTACATCATTCCAAACGCCTTTGACCCGCGCCTGATTGCCAGAATCCCGCCGGCGGTTGCGAAGGCCGCGATCGATTCAGGGGTCGCACGGAAGCCGATAGAAGACCTTCGTCGATATACCCGCAGTCTCTCAGGGCGACTCGACCCAACGGCCGACGCTCTGGATGCCACGATGGAGATGGTACGGGAAAACCCGCGACGCGTCGTTTTCGCCGAGGGCGAAGAGCAGAAGGTGGTCCGCGCTGCCTTGGCATTCCGTAACGCCGGCTACGGGCAGCCAATCCTGATCGGGCGCGAGGATCGCGTGAGAGATACGCTCGCAGGCCTCGGCCTTGGGGATATCGACGGTATCGAAATCCACAACGCCCGGCTTTCCGGCAGCAACAGCAAATATGTCGAGTTCCTGTACAACCGATTGCAGCGCCAGGGCCACCTGCACCGTGACATACAGCGCATGGTGAATCAGGACCGGAACGTGTTCGCCGCCTGTATGGTGGCGACTGGCGACGCAGACGCCATGGTCACCGGCCTCACCCGGTCGGCGTCCGTCTGCCTCGGCGACATTCGTCACGCAATCGGGCCGGCCAAAGACGCCATTCCGTTCGGATTGACCTTGCTGGTCGGCGTGCGCGGAAAAACCATTTTCTTGGCAGACACGTTGGTCAACTTCCGTCCCGATGCCACCCAACTGGCCGATATCGTGGTCGGTGCGGCAGCCGCGGCACGTCACCTGGGGCATGAGCCACGCGTCGCCCTGCTCTCACACTCGACGTTCGGCGATCCCCCGCACGATCGGGCAGTGCCCATGCGTGACGCAGTGGCAATCCTCGATCAGAGGAAGGTTGATTTCGAGTACGACGGCGAAATGAGCCCGGATGTCGCCCTGGTACCGTCCATCCGAGCGCTTTACCCCTTCTGCCGGTTAACCGGGGATGCGAACGTGCTGGTAGTGCCGGGGCTTCATTCGGCCCACATCGCGGCCCGCCTGGGGCATCATCTCGGCGGCGGAAGTACAATTGGTCCGCTGCTGATCGGCCTGGAAAAGCCCGTCCAGATCGTTTCGATGGATGCTTCGTCGAGCCAGATCGTCGATCTGGCATGCCTCGCTGCCTACCAATCCGTTACGCGGTAGGCAGCCTACATTATTCGGCGCTCCCCGGGGGCGCCGAACGCGGTCAGATTACCGGTTCGACAGTCTGCCGGGGGGGCACGTCGCTGTGTGGCTGGTCGGTGATCATTTCGATCCGGCCCGTGATCTGGCCACCATCCTCAACCTGCAAGCGGCGGCACCGGGCAGTCCCAAGCACCTTGCCGCTCCCGCGAATGATAAGGCTTCCGCGCGTGGTCAACGTCCCATCTATGGTGCCGGCGATCTCGGCCTCCTCAACCTCCACCTCGCCTTTGAACACGCCGCCCGGTGCGATCGCCAGTTCGGTTGCATGGATCATCGTCGCCTCGACGGTTCCCTCGACGACAAGGCGCTCGGCATCTTGGACTATGCCCTGGACACTGATACCGCGCCCGACAACGAGCGTACGGCGTTCGGACGGATCGCGTGGCGCCGGGCGGCCAATCGCCGGTCCCGGTCGAATGGAAGCGGCCGGCGCGGAGGGCGTGGAGGGAGCAGGCGAGAACGGCGGTCGGGACATGTTATGCGCATCCTTAAGCGGAGCGGGGCGGAAAGGAGGAACACCAAGGCCGTTATCCAACGGCGGTTGGGTAGCATTCAAGGTCGAGGTGCGACGATCCGAATCAGCTGGCACTCCCTTTGGAGCCCCCGGAACTAACGGGAGGCCCGCCGGCAGTGGTGCATCGATCGTGGTCGAAGCGGACTCGTCGAGTTTGCGACGTTTGAACAAGACACTTTACCAAACTGAAAGAGGAGCATCCGCCTACCATGGAGTGCGCCTACCTAACAACATTCTGTTTTGATTATTCAGATCCATACGCTTTCAAACCATTCGTCGTTCAGGCGTCGCCGCCGCCGTTAGAGCATGATCGCGTTGGGCGGCCCGCGTTTCGTTGGCGTCAGCCAAGCTGACGAAACGCGAGGGGAACGTCCGAAGGGCGCGAATCATACAATCAAACAAGGGGATAGAGCGTTTTCAACCTGCACAGTCAGGGTGAAAACGCTCTAGAGCCATATCCAGGACATGGACCATAGCCGCCACACCGACGATCGGGATCAACAGGTTCAGCACTGGAACATAGGTTGCCAGCGCCAGGACCGCACCTTGCACCAAAACCGGGCCCTGACTCGCGCGATACAGCGACTCGGCCGCGGCACGTGGCATCCGTCGCATGGCAACCGCTACGAACAGGCCCCGTCCGATCGCGTAAGCGGCCACCATCCAGCCCAGGACCAGACCAATGCCAGGCAATATGAAGGCCAGGATCAACGCTATGATATTCAAACCGAGAACCGTGAGCGCCACCACGACTCCGTCCCATGCCTGCTCCAGGAACGGCGTGCCATTTGCCGGCGGAAGCCACGGGTAGAACCGGCGCTCGACGGATATGGCGATCCGGTCGAGGTACATCGTCCCGATGGCCGCCGCGACGGGAAGGAACAGCCACAGGCTGAGTAGCGATACCGCGATCGAACCAAGGACGCCCGCGCCCCAGGCCAACAAACCATGCAATTCGAATATCCGGCTGATAATCCAGACCGCCCCTACATGCAGCGCCGTGAAACTTGCGATCGACCACGCGATGCTCGTCAGCAGAACGCCCCTGAAGGTTGGATCATCCAGTTGACTGACAGCGCGGGCCACCGGGAGCAAAATCGATGGCTTTCTGAAGGGTTCCACGCGACCTGAAATCTCCAGTGCCAACCTATCCAGCCCAACCGAACATGCGGGACACGCCTGTGATGTAGGGCTGCGCTCAATGTCGCCACTCCCGCGTCCATTAGGCGAGACAGCACCGGCTTGGCAAATTCCTTAAACCGTATCCTGAGACTGTTAGGACATTGGCATAACGCGGCGGCCAGCCGATGCCGCGTGGCTCATGTTATTTGCGGGAAATCAAAATCTGCCGGAATTTCTCCCTACGCAAGATTGTCGCCTATGATCGGCACAACGTTTCATCGCCGCCCGGAGAGAATCCATGAACTACAGACCGTCGCCCCACTTTACCCAGAACTGGGTTCTTTCAAAGCCGTCTGCCAAAGGCCGGCGGGGCGTGGTCGTGTCTCAGGTCCGCAGCGCGGCGGAGGCTGGAGTCGCGATATTGGATGCGGGCGGTAACGCGATAGACGCCGCGGTCGCGACCGCGCTGGCGCTGGCGACAGTCGAGCCATGGAACTCAGGCCTGGGCGGGATCGGTTTCGCGCTTGTCCATCGAGCAGGGCAACCGACGGCCGAAGTCGTTGATTTTGGCCCAGTCGCACCACGGGATTTGAACCCTTCGGCATTCAAGCTCACCGGCCGCATGAAACAGGATTTGTTCGCATGGCCGGAGGTAGAGGGCGACGCCAACATCCACGGCCCGCTGTCGTTCGCGATCCCGTCCTCGACTGCCGGCTACGCGCACATGCACCGCACGTGGGGGAAGCTGCCGCTGGCGGAGGTCATCGCGCCAGCTATCGCGCTCGCGAAGCGCGGATTGCCCCAAGACTGGTACACCACGTTGAAGGTTGGTTCTTCTGCATCGGTACTCCGCCGGTATGCTGAAAGCGCTCGAATATATCTGCCCGACGGTCTGCCGCCAGTCGCTCCCTATCAAGGACATCCGGGCTTCTTCCGCCTCGGTGCGTTGGGCAATACGCTTGAGCATCTGGGTCGTGCGGGCCTCCGTGATCAATACGAAGGCGATATCGCGGCCGCCATCATCGCCGACGTCAAGGAGATGGGTGGTGTGCTTTCCACCGACGATCTCCGATCCTGCACGGCCCGCGTGTTGCCCGCGACGCAATTCCCCTGGCGCGGCCAAACGCTGCAATTGGTTGGCGGGCTGACCGCGGCGCCCACCATGATGCGTGTGCTCGAGCAGATGGCTTCCGTTCGTGTAGGAAGCAAACCGGACGCCGATTGGTTCGTCGCCTTCGGCCGAGCGATGAAGCGGGCATACAAGGATAGGCTGGAAGGGCTCGGCGATGCTGATCCCATGGCGGCGGAAACCTGCACGACACACCTGACCGTCTGCGATCAGGACGGCACGATGGTTGCGATGACCACAACTCTTCTGTCGTCGATGGGAAGCCGCGTGGTGCTGCCAAAGTCAGGCATTCTGATGAACAACGGCGTCATGTGGTTCGATCCGCGACCAAACCAGCCAAACTCGATCGCCGGCGGAAAGCGGCCGTTAACCAACATGTCACCCATTATCCTGCGCGATGGAGATCGTCCGTGGTTCGCCGCCGGCGCCTCGGGAGGCCGCCGGATTCTCGCCTCCGTTACCCAGCTTCTGGCATTCGTCACGGACTTTGGCATGACGCTCGAGCAGGCGGCCCACCAACCGCGGATCGACGTATCCGATCCCGAGTATCTCTCCGCCGATCGACGATTGCCTGCGGACGTCATCGACGCCCTGACCGCGGACGGCCCTACCCAGGTGGTGGAACACGGGGTCATGCCGATCAACTTCGCCTGTCCCAATGCTATCATTTCCGAACCAGATGGAAGCAGGGTTGGAATCAGCGATGCCGCCTCACCGTGGTCGGCGGCTCTCGTTCAGGCCTAACGAAACGAACCCGAATTGAATATTGTGGCAGCTTTGTGGCAGAAATAGCTTCACTTTTTCGTGTGTCTGGGATACACAAAATCGTGAGGAGCCACGCGGATGCATGTTGTCACCAGCTTTTGGGTCGCTGTCGGCTGCGCAGCGCTGGCTTCCACCGCGTTTGCGTCGCCCTCGGCAGCCGGAGGACCTGCTTTACCCGAATCACCAAAGCCCTACATTGCAATTAGGCAATGGGGTGACCTGATCCAAAAGGCGCTGGATGGCGATGCCGCATCCGCGACCGAAATAGGCAAGATGTATGCTTATGGTACAAATGCTCCACAGGACGTGCCAGAGGCGATGCGTTGGCTCAGTCACGCGGTCGATCTTGGTTCCGACGAAGCACGCCGTGAGTTGGGGCTCCTGCTTCTCCGGGGCAAAGGAATCCAGAAAGATCCCGAACTCGCCGCATCGCTGATCCGGCAAGCCGCCGATGCGGGCGATTCTGAGGCTGAGGCAGCTCTCGGCGTGATGTATGCTTATGGGGACGGGATATCCCAGGATTGGGCCCTTGCCGTCGACTGGTCGCAAAAAGCCGCGAACCAGGACAACCCGTGGGCGCAGGCCAACCTGGGCTTGTTTCTCGAGTCCGGCCGCGCAGGGGCACCGGATCCAACCCGGGCCGCAGCTTGGTATCGGCGGGCTGCCGATCATGACTTCCCCCTTGCGCAAGCCCGTTTGGGACTTCTCTACCAAAGGGGATTCGGCGTCGAACGAAACCCCACTTCCGCCTTCGGTCTGTACTTGCGAGCGGCCCAGGAGAATGACGCGATAGCGGAACGTCTTCTCGCGCTTGCCTTCCGCGATGGGATCGGAACGCCGCCCGACCAAACGGAGGCGATTGCGTGGCTGAAGCGGTCATCTCAACAAGGTGACGGCGACTCGATGTACATGCTTTCGGAGATTTACGCCGCGGGACAGGGCGTCGCCCCGGATCAGGAGGTATCGCGCAAATTTCTGGTCGATGCCGCCGAACATGGGCATGTGTTGGCGGCGGCCCAAGTGGGACTCGATTACGCTGCAACTGCCGACCATGCCGATGCTGCTAAATGGCTGGAAGTCGCGGTCGATGGGGCAGCAAAGGAAGCTGACTTCCTGCCCGAGGAGCCAGCCAACTTCCGGGGACGCAAACTTGCGCTGGCCCACTATCACCTCGCGATGCTGCTGTTGAACGGAGACGGCATCGCTCGAGATGTCACCCGGGCGATTATACTTTTGCATCATGCGTCCGGCCATGAATGCGGACTTGCAACGAATCAGTTGGCGCGAATGTATCATCAGGGCCTGGGTGTCGCGAGGGACGATGCAATGGCGGTCAGGCTGTATGACGCCGCCGCGTTCGCGGGTGTGGGTTCGGCGGCATTCGATCTGGCGGAGGGGTACAGCACCGGATGGGTAGGCGAACGATCCACCGCGATCGCTTTGCGTTGGTTCAGACGGTCCGCCGCCCTCGGCTTCCCTGAAGCCTGGTTCGCACTTGGCCGCGCGTATGAGGAGGCGTCCGGAGTGGCGCGGGACGACAATGAGGCTCTGACATGGTATCAGCTTGCCGGAAACAACAATGTAGCCGCCGCGCAACTTCGGCTCGGCGACATCGCCCGCTTCGGCGAACTTGGCCAACCCCGTAACGATCAGGTTGCCCTGCGCTGGTATCGCCTTGCCGCTGATCATGGTGAAGCGCTCGCGGAAGAGAAAATCGGAGATCTGTTCTGGCAGGGCTCCGCCGAACTCTCGCGTGACCGTGTCGCTGCCGTACGCCACTACACCATAGCCGCCAGCCGGGCGGTGGCGCCCGCCGAACGCAAGCTGGCTATCGCCTACGCGAACGGCGACGGCGTACCTGCCGATGATACCCAAATGATGCGATGGGAACGCAAGGCAGCCGAGAGCGGAGACGCCGTGGCGGCAGGTATGTTGGGCTACGCCATCATGATCGGCCTTGATGGTACCTACGACCTTGTGGAGGCCGCAACTTGGCTGACATTGGCTGCCGAAAACGCCCAGCAAGGCAAGTGGCGTGCGCTCGCGGCGGATTATTCTCAGGATGCGCAAAGCAAGTTGACGTCACCAGAACGAGAGGCATTTCACGCTCGCCTCGCCCGCTGGCGGTCGACCTTGGATGACGAGTGACGTTCGCCGCCATCAAGCCATCAAGCCATCGAACGAGATCGCCAAGCGACCATCCCGCCTCGCAGAACGGCGACGTCGGTTCCGCCGGCACGCCGCAGATGCTCCGCCGCCGCGGCCGAACGCCGGTCGGTATGACAGACCAGGACCAGCGGCCGGCGCTCGCCCAGCAGTCGATCCGCGTGGGTGGGAAACTGGTCCAAAGGGATATTGCGGGCGACGTCGATATGGCCCAGCGGGCCACGAAATTCCTCCGGCCCTCGGACATCGATTACCAACGGCGGTGAAGCGCTGTTCAACAAGACCGAAAGCTCATCTGTTTCCAACCATGTGACCGTTTCCATCGTCGTCCGCCCCAATAATTTGCCCAACAGGCTCATTCGCGCTTCCTTTCGTCTCGCCGATTTCGCCTATTCCTGGCAACGCGATAAGCTGACTGCCTTAAGGACGCAGCCTGGAAAGGTCTCAGTGATGAACTTCGCATTGACCGACGCGCAACAGCAAATTCGCGACGAAGTTCTGCGTCTGTGCGCACGGTTCGATGACACCTATTGGCTGGAACGTGAGAACACCGCGACCTTCCCGCACGCCTTCTTCGACGCAATGGCGGCCGGTCAATGGCTGGGCATCGCGATGCCGGAGGCTTACGGAGGGGCAGGCCTGGGGATCACCGAAGCCGCCATCCTGGCTCAGGCCGTGGCGGAATCCGGCGCCGCCATGAGCGGCGCGAGTGCGATCCATATCAACATCTTCGGTCTGAACCCTGTCGTCGTCTATGGCACCGAAGCACAAAAGACCCGGATGCTGCCGCCGCTGATCGAGGGCAAAGATAAGTCGTGCTTCGGTGTAACCGAGCCAAACGCTGGTTTGAACACAACGGAAATCACCACCCGGGCTGATCTCCACGGCGACCATTACCGGATCAACGGCACAAAGATATGGACGTCCACCGCCCAGGTCGCCAACAAGATCCTGCTGCTGGCCCGAACCACCCCGTTGGACAAGGTCAAGCGCAAGTCCCAGGGCATGACCCTGTTTTACACCGACCTCGATAAGACACACGCCGAGGTGCGCCTGATCCACAAGATGGGCCGGCACGCGGTGGATTCGAACATGGTCTTCTTCGAGGATATGCCGGTGCCGGTCGAGGACCGCATCGGCGAGGAGGGCGAGGGGTTCCGCGCGCTGCTGCATGGCCTGAACCCTGAACGTGTACTAATCGCCGCCGAAGCCGTCGGCATCGGACGGGCGGCGCTCGCCAAGGCCACACGGTACGCGCGGGACCGCGTCGTGTTCGGCCGGCCGATCGGCCAAAATCAGGGTATTCAGCATCCGTTGGCGAAAAACTGGGCCGAACTTGAAGCGGCCAATCTGCTGACCTTCAAGGCCGCATGGCTCTACGACACCGGTAGCGAATGCGGTGCCGAGGCTAACGCGGCCAAATACCTCGCCGCCGAGGCAGGCTATCGAGCCGCCGAACAGGCAGTGCTGACACATGGTGGCATGGGATACGCTCAGGAATACCACGTCGAACGTCTGTTCCGGGAAAGCATGCTCCCGCGCATCGCACCGGTCAGCCGCGAACTGATCCTGAGCTATTTGGCTGAGCGCGTGCTAGGCCTGCCCAAGTCATATTAATCAACGCCGACCGCCGCGCCCAACGTATCCCCGATCGATCTGTTGAGCACCAGGTCGGCAAAATCATCCAGCGCGGTCTGCTGCAGGTTCAGGATTACCAAGGTTGAACCGTTCCGTTTCGCCAGCTCAGGAAATCCGGCCGCCGGGTACACCACCAGCGACGAACCGATCGCGATGAACAAATCCGCCAGCAGCGTCTCCCTTTCCGCGCGGCGCATCTCGTTGATCGGCATTGACTGGCCGAACGATATCGTCGCCGTCTTGACCCAGCCGCCGCACGCGCAATGCGGAACGATTCGGTCGCTCTCAAAGTCAACGCGCAGCATCTCGATCTCATAGCGGGTGCCGCAATCCAGGCAATGGGCATAGGTCGTGTTGCCGTGCAGCTCGATGACCTTGTCATCAGGAATGCCGGAATCCTGATGCAGCCCGTCGATGTTCTGCGTGATCACCGCCGAAGCCTTGCCGCTCCGGATCAACTCAGCCACAGCGCGATGGCCGCGGTTCGGTGTCGCCTGACGCAGCATCGGCTCCATCGCGAAACGCCGGCGCCAGGTTTCCCGGCGTGCGTCGTCGGAGCGAATGAAATCGGAGAAATCAATTGGCGTTTGCTTGGTCCAAACCCCACCGGGGCTGCGGAAGTCAGGAATACCCGATTCTGTGCTGATACCCGCGCCGGTGAACAACACGATCCGGCCGGCTGCGTCGATCAGGCGGGCAAATTCTCTCAGGTCTTGGTCCATCAGAATGACTCCGGATAAAGGCCGGTTGGCGGCTCCGCGTCCGGATCGATTATCACGTCGATCAGGATCGGCCCACCCGTTCCACCCCTCCAGTGTGGGGCTTCCTCGACAGCGCCGTATGCTCCCGCTACAGATGATCGCGGAGATATTACGAACAATGCGCTTCGGAATTTGGGCACTCGTTCACGGTAGTCGCGGCGCACTGCGGGACCCGGAAGAACCGTACGATGCCTCCTGGGAACGCAACCTCGCCCTGGTACAAGAGGCCGAACGGCTTGGGTATGACAGCACCCTGGTGGCTCAGCACACGATCAATCCGCACCATGCGCCGAACGACCAGCTCGAGGCCTGGACGTCCTCGGCCGCCTTGGCCGCCGCAACCAACCGGATCGAGATCATAACGGCAATCAAGCCCTATCTCTATCATCCCGTCGTGCTGGCGAAGATGGCGCTGCAGATCGAGCATATCAGTCGCGGCCGCTTCGCGATCAACCTGGTGAATGCGTGGAACAGGCCGGAACTGGAGAAAGCCGGTATCGGTTTCGCCGAACACGACGAACGGTACAACTACGGCCGGGAGTGGATTTCAGTGGTGGAGCCGCTGATGCGCGGCGAGACCCTGACTTTTCGCGGGAAGTATTTCAACGTCAACGACTACACGCTGCGGCCCGCCGACCCCTATCGCGCCCGACCGAGAATCTACGTCGGCGGTGAATCCGAACCAGCTCGGTCCTTGGTCGCAGACCATGGCGATGTATGGTTCATCAACGGCCAACCGCTCGGTGATGTGCGAGCCTTGATAGACGACGTGGCTTCCCGCCCGCGTCCCGGTTCGCCGCTGAACTTCGGTCTCTCCGCCTTTGTAATCGCCCGCGAAACGGATGCCGAGGCGCAAACCGCGTTGCTGCGACTGTCAGAGTTGGCGAAACTGGATGCGCCAATCCGAGCGGTGCAGCGCGCCAACACCGACCCCGACTCGGTCATGGCGCAAACCATGTCCAAGACACCCCGGGTCGGCAGCAACGGCGGCACGGCGGCAGGCCTGGTAGGTAGCTACGATCAGGTCGCCGAACGGATCAGGCAATTCGCTGAAGCCGGCATCGAGTTGTTCATGCTCCAATTCCAGCCCTTCGAAGCAGAAATGCGTCGATTCGCAGCCGAAGTCATGCCACGCGTTCGCCGGCTTTGAAGGCCAGACCCTGCGTGAGAACCTCGGGTTGCCAAGATCCGCGAACCGGTTCTTTCCTGAGGGATGATCAGCTTCCTGCCGTAATGGGGGGCAACGGAAGCCTACCACGGAGGAACCACATGACCGGCGCACCGTCCAGCCTCAACATCCCCCGGATCTGATGTCAGCAACTCCGCTCGCGGGCCTCCGCGTCCTCGAATTCAGCCACACGGTGATGGGCCCGACGGCCGGCCTGATATTCGCCGAACTGGGCGCAGACGTCATCAAGGTGGAACCCGCACCCAGAGGTGACCACACGCGGGGCCTGGGCGGCTTCGCGGCCGGCTTCTTCGCGGCGTTCAGCCGCAACAAGCGCAGTTTGGCGGTGGACCTGAAAAGGCCCGAAGGCCAGGCGGTCATCCACCGCCTCGTCCCCTCCGTCGATCTGGTCCTGGAAAACTACGGACCCGGCACGATGGAACGGCTCGGCTGCGGTTATGAGCAACTCGCGCCACTAAGCCCGCGGCTGATCTACCTGGCGCTGAAAGGCTATCTCGCCGGTCCCTACGAGCACCGGCCAGCCCTGGATGAGGTCGTGCAGTTTCAGACCGGCCTCGCCTTCATGACCGGCCCGGTTGGTCAGCCGCTCCGCGCCGGTGCCTCGGTCATCGACATCCTCGGCGCGGTGTTCGGTGTCGTCGCCGCCCAGGCTGCGCTGCGGGAGCGTGAGCAGACCGGCAAAGGCCAGCGGGTCAGCAGCGCCCTGTTCGAGAGTGCCGCGTTCCTCATGAGCACCCACATGGCCGGCATGGCCGCCACCGGTCTCGAAGCTCGGCCCATGCCGGCCCGTCGCGGCGCATGGGCAATCTACGAGGTATTCAAAACGGCAGATCAGGGCCAGTTGTTCATCGGCGTAACATCCGATCAGCAATGGACCCGCTTCGTCGAGGAATTCTCCCTCCAGGAGTTGGCAGCCGATCCGCGCCTCGCCACAAACTTCATGCGGTTGCAGGAACGCACCTGGCTAATCCCCGCCTTGCAGGAAGTCCTGGTAAAAATCCCTCAGCCGGACGTCGAAACACGCTGCGAGCGTGCCAACGTATCCTGGGCTAGGGTTGGTCAGCCGGGCGATTTATTCACCGACCCCCATCTGCTGGCGACTGGCGGGCTGCTCGACGTATTCATCTCTCGCATTGGGGGAGCGGACGGCAAGAAGGTCGGGCTGCCGGCCCTGCCGATCGAGTTCGGGCCGAACCGGGATCGGCCCGGCATCAGAAGACAATCCCCGAGGATGGGAGAACACTCGCGGGAGGTGCTGGCCGAAGCGGGATACTCCCCGTCGGAGATCACAGATCTTGTGGGCAGCGGGGCCGTCGTCGCCATCGACGATTGACCGTCGGGTTGGCGTTCTCGCAAGGCCCGTTCCGGGACTCGGTGAAAAGGGCTATGACTACCCGATCGTCGCGACGTCTGGCGCGGCAATCCGCTTATCATCCTGGGGGCCATCATCACCAAACCACTTGTCCTGGCTGTCGCGAACCAGAAGGGCGGCGTCGGTAAGACGACGACGGCGGTCAATCTCGCCACCGCACTTGCGGTCGGCGGTTTGCCAGTCCTGCTGATTGACATGGACCCGCAGGGCAATGCCTCGACCGGCCTGGGTATCACCCGTTCGGAGCGACATGGCGGCACATACAACCTGCTGATGGAAGGGGACCTTGGTGATGAGGCAATCCGACCAACGCCGGTGCCCAATCTATCCCTGATCGCCTCCGACTCGGACTTGGCTGGCGCCGAGATCGAACTCGTCCCGGTGGCAAAGCGGGAATTCCGTTTGAAAACCGCCATGACCGACCTGCCGGAATTCGCGGCCTTTCGGGTCATCCTGCTCGATTGCCCGCCCGGCCTGGGCTTGCTGACACTCAACGCGCTGGTCGCATCTGACGGCGTCATCGTGCCCCTGCAATGCGAGTTTTATGCACTGGAGGGGATCAGCAGCCTGATGCATACAATTGAGGCCGTACGCCGTCGCTTCAACGCACGATTGCGGCTGTGCGGGATCCTGCTGACGATGTTCGACCGCCGCAACAGCTTGTCGGGCCTCGTGGAAAAGGATGCCCGCGACCATTTCGGTGATTGGGTCTTCGACACGACGATCCCGCGGAACATCCGGATCTCGGAAGCGCCGAGCCATGGCATACCGGTTATCCTTTATGATCCCAAATCGATCGGGGCGTCATCCTATACGGCTCTAGGGGCGGAGATTGTGAAGAAAGAGAAGATCGCGATACAGGAACAAGTGAGAGCTGATGACTAGCAAAAACACGCCGCCAAGGCTTGGACGGGGCTTAGCCGCGCTGTTGGGTGATGTCGCGATGCGCCCAGGCCCCGAAAGAGGCACGTCCGTAGGTGCGATCGCGATCGACCAGATCGACCCCAACCCGTTCCAGCCGCGATCGGATTTCAACGCGGATGAACTTGAGAGCCTCGCCGAATCGATCCGGGTCCAGGGCGTGTTGCAGCCGATCCTCGTGCGATCCCATCCGACCACGCCGGAGCGGTATCAGATCGTAGCCGGCGAACGCCGGTTCCGCGCCGCGCTGCAGGCCGGGCTGACGGAAATTCCGACGATCCTGCGCGACATGGACGACAGCGACGCCGCGGTGGTGGCCCTGGTGGAGAACCTTCAGCGGCAGGATCTGAACGCAATCGAAGAAGCCGAGGGATACCAGCGCCTCCTGGTGGATTTTGGCCTTACCCACGAATCACTCGGCTTCGCGGTCAGCAAGTCGCGTAGCCACATCGGCAACACGGTTCGTTTGTTGCGCCTGCCAGAGCCGCTGCTGAGGGACGTGCGATCGGGCGCCCTCTCGTCGGGCCACGCTCGGGCGCTGATCAACGCACCTAATCCTGAAGCTTTGGCCGATCAGGTGTTGAAGCGCGCGATGTCGGTGCGTCAGACCGAGATGCTGGTCAATAGGGCCGTCGCCGCTAGGGGAGCCCCGCGCCAACCGACTGCGAAGAAGCTAGATGTCGCCGCTCTGGAACACCGGGTAACCGAGGCGGTCGGTTCTCGTGTCACGATCACCACCACGCGAAAAGGCGGCGGTGAGATCAGCATCCAGTTCCGTGATCTCTATCAGCTTGAGGATTTGATCGGCCGGCTGACCGGCCAGCGCGAGAGCGCCCCAGCAGCCGGATAAAATTACAGCAGCTTGCCGTGCAGAAAGCCAAGCGCAGGCAGCGGTCGCCAGGATCGCGGCAAATCAGCACGACGGATAGGTTTGACGGTGTAAGATGGTGTCGGTTGCCGGCTGTTCCTAAGGAAGTTTGCATACGCGTTGACTTGCTGCTCCCGCCAGGCTTGGTCTGCCAGGGCTGCCAGGCGGCTGGAGAAAACCTCCGCCACGCGAGATTTGCGGCCGATTGAGGCGACCACGGCCCAGAGTGTGTCGTCGCGATAGTTGGCGATGCTGACCGGTTCCACCATGACCTAAAGGCTGGCTCCCTCCGCGCCGGAAGGCAAGTGCCTTGATCAAGTGCCTCGCAATCGGAGCGATTGACCCAGGCGCTGTGCCGTCGCTCTCGACGCCACCCCCACGGCTGGCGTAGCATTTCACAAAACCGAATGGGGGAATGCCACCAATGAGCGGAGAAAACTGTCTCGCGGGACTCAAGATCCTGGATCTGACCCAGTTCGAGGCCGGACCATCCTGCACCGAGGCACTGGCCTGGATGGGCGCGGACGTCGTCAAGATCGAGAACCCAAGGGTCGGCGATCCAGGCCGTTCATCGGGCGGAAAGAGCACTCACGACGCGTTTTACTTCCTGCAGTACAACGCCAATAAGCGTTCGGTGACGATCAACCTGAAGGATCCGCGTGGCCTCGATCTGGTGAAGGATCTGGCCAAGACCGCCGATGTGATGATCGAGAACTTTGCCCCCGGCGCGATAGAACGCCTCGGCCTGGGTTACGAAGTAATCAAAGCGATCAATCCGGCGATCATTTTCTGCCAGGTCAAGGGTTTCGGCGCCGGAAGCCCGTTCGAGAAGAACCTCGCATTCGACATGATCGCCCAGGCGTGCGGCGGACTGATGTCGGTCACCGGGGAGGAAGATGGCCCGCCCTGTAAGCCGGGTGCGACGATCGGCGATACCGGAACCGGAATGTTGATGGCGGTCTCGATACTTGGCGCCTATGTCCGACGCTTGCGAACAGGGCAGGGCGAGCATCTCCAGGTGGCGATGCAGGATGCTATCCTGCACTACATCCGCAACGCGTTTGCCTACATGGAGCGGACCGACGGCAAAGCGGCCCCCCGAGCCGGTTCGAAGACGGTTGGCGGTGGCAATCCACCGATCGGGGTCTACCCGTGCAAAGGCGGCGGACCGAACGACTTCGTCTACATCTACACCAGCGCCGCCAATCCGGAACACTGGATCCGGTTGCTGAAAGTCATGGGCCGAGAAGACCTGATTGGCGATGCGCGCTTCGCCAATCCGGCCGCTCGCACTGAACATCGCGAGGAAGTGGATCGGATCGTCTCGGAATGGACCATCCGGCACGACAAACATACCGCGATGCAGTTGGTCGGGGGTGCCACCATCCCGGCCGGCGCCGTCCTCGATACCAGGGAGCTGGCCGACGATCCGACGTTCCAACAACGTGGTATCCGCCAGACCATGAAACACCCGGAGATTGGTGATTACGTCATGAGCGGCTGGCCGGTCCGCTTCGGCGGCAGGCCACCCGACGTCAAGCCCGCACCATTGCTCGGCGAGCACGGCAAACAGGTCCTGTCCGAGTGGCTAAACTACGATGCAGCCAGGATCGCCGATCTGAGGGACAATGAGGTCGTCGGCTGATGTCCTACCAATTTTGCACTGTCCAGGACGAAGGTCGCCTGCGAATCGTCACTCTCAACCGGCCGGAGGTGCTGAACGCCCTCCACGCCGATGCCAATGACGAACTTGCCGCTGTCTGGGATGAATTCGCGGTTCGGGACGACCTGTGGGTCGGCATCATCACCGGGGCAGGGGAGCGAGGATTCTGCGCCGGCAACGACCTGAAAGTACAGGCCGGAGGCAAACGCCGTCCCAACGGTCCGCGTGGCTTTGCCGGCATCTGCAGCCGTTTCGACCTTACGAAACCACTGATCGCCGCTGTGAACGGCGTCGCCATGGGCGGTGGCTTTGAAACCGCTCTGGCCTGCGACATCATTATCGCGGCGGAAAACGCGGTCTTCGCTCTGCCGGAGCCGCGCGTCGGGCTGATCGCCGGCGCGGGCGGCGTGCATCGTCTTCCGCGCTCAATTCCAATCAAGAAGGCGATGGGCATGATTCTGACCGGTCGACGGGTGCCGGCCCGGGAAGGATCCGAAATCGGCTTCGTGACCGAGGTGGTGCCCGAAGGCCAGGCTTTGGAAGCTGCCAGGCGATGGGCGGCGATGATCCTGGAATGCTCGCCGAAAGCCGTACGGGCCTCGAAGCAGGCGTCGTATAGCGGGATGGACGAACCATCCCTCGCGCAGGCGATGGGCACGGTCTATGCCGCCCAGCGGGAGAATATGGAGAGCCAGGACTATATCGAAGGACCGAAAGCCTTCGCGGAAAAACGCAAACCCATCTGGCGGAACCGGTGAGCGGCCGAGGAATTCATTGACGACCCAGACGACAAGCCGGATCATCGCGTGATCGTGCCAGAGGACAGCGGGCAGATGAGAGCGAGCATGGATCTTGGGTACGGCCGTTTGGCCCCGGGGCCGGCGGGGCGATCGGTCTGGATTGTGCTGATCGTCACCAGCGGAACCTGCCTCAGCCCATTCTTCGCCTGCGTCACGCCGTTCGCCGCCCTCGCGACCCTGGCCGCCGTGAAGCTAGGCCGGCGTGACGCGATCGCCGCCGTTGGATTGGTATGGCTGACAAACCAGGCGATCGGCTATGGTTTCCTCGGGTATCCGTTGACCTGGGACAGCGCGGCATGGGGCCTCACGATCGGAGCATCGTCCGGCTTGGCTATCCTCGCGGCGAGGGGGCTGTACACCACGAACCCGGTTCCTCTCCCGGTCAGCCTGCCGTTCATTGCTGCATTCGCGGTGTTCGAACTGGGCCTCTATGCCGCCGGCCTCGTGCTGCCGGGAGCCGACGGGGCGTTCACTGCCTCCGTGGTCGGGCACGTGTTTCTGATCAACGCTGTGGCACTTTGCGGTCTGGTGGCTGTGTATCATTTGGCGATAATGTCGGGACTCCTCCCCCGGAACGACGGACCAGGACTTCTTACCGTTGGGCGGGTCTCGTACCGATAGCTGGATTCCCTATCGCCATCGCCGACGGTGCAGGGTGATGAAGCAACCGACGTTCCGGCGGGTGGGCGTGACACCCATAGCTTCACCGGGCGTGTCGCGAAGGCCCGCCAAACCGCCGCTTCACCGTCTCCCGCACCGTCTGGAACACAACATACAGCATCGGGATCAGGAACACCCCGATCGAGCTTGCAACGATCATCCCCGCGAACACCGCAGTTCCGACCGCCCGCCGGCTCAGCATCGCCGCCCCGGTCGCCCAGACCAGCGGGATCAGACCAAAGATGAACGCGATCGACGTCATCAGCACGGCCCTTATCCGCATCCGTGCACCCAGCGCGGCTGCTTCATGGATCGATAGGCCGGACTCCCGAGCCTCCTTGGCGAACTCGACGATCAGGATGCCGTTCTTCGCCGCCAATGAGATCAGCACCACCATGCCGATCTGTGCATACAGATCCAGCGACAGCCCCGAGATATGCAAGCCGAAGAACGCCCCAAGCACCCCCACCGTGACCGAGAGCAGCACCGGGATCGGAATCATCCAACTTTCGTACAACGCCACCAGGAACAGGTAGGCGAACAGCACCGCCAAGGCCAGGATAGACCCGGTCTGCCCAGCCGCCTCGCGTTCCTGGAACGCCGTGCCCGTCCATTCGAAAGTGTAGCCCGGCGGCAGCGTGGTGCGCGACAACTGGTCCATCGCCACCAGCGCATCGCCGGACGACACGCCCGGCTTGGGACCGCCGTTGATCGTCACACTACGATAGTTGTTGTAGCGGCTGATCACCTGGGGGCCGATCTGGATGCGGACATTGGCGATCGAGCGCAGCGGCACCATCTCGCCGCTTTTGTTGCGGATGTAGATTTTGTAGATCGCCGCCGGATCGCTACGGTCGATCACGTCGCCCTGAATATTCACCTGCCAGGTGCGGCCGTACAGGTTGAAGTCATTCACATAGAAGCCGCCCAAGGTCGTCTGCAGCGCATTGAAGACGTCGGAAATCGCCAATCCCAGCGTCTGTGCCTTCTCGCGGTCTATATCTAGCCAAATCGATGGATTTGACGCCGTGAATGTCGAGAACACCCGGTTCAACCGAGGGTCCTGGTTCGCCGCCGCGACCATCCCCTGCATCACGCTCGCCATATCTTCTGGCGGGCGGCCTTCCAGGTTCTCCAACTGATATTCAAAGCCGCCGCTGGTGGACAGCCCGATGATCGGCGGCAGGTTGAACGGGAAAACGATCGCCGAACGTATCTGTTGCGCCGCCCCGAAAATCCGTCCAATCACCGCGCGCGCACCATCGTCCGGCCCCTGTCGGTCCTGGAATGGCTTCAGGCGGACGACCAGAAACGCCGCGTTCGGCTGATTGCCGCCGTCCAGTAGCGAGAACCCGACAATCGATAGCACCGCCTCGACTTGCGGCATCGGCCGGATCAGGTTCTCGACCTGCTCGACTACGCCCCGGGTGCGTTCCACCGACGCGCCGTCAGGCAATTGCACGACGGTGAAAATGGCGCCCTGATCTTCCTCCGGCAGGAAGCCGGTCGGCGTGATCCGGCCCATCAGGAAAATCCCAACGCCGGCGGCCGCGATGACAAGCACGGACAGAGCCGCCAGCCGCAACAGCCTGTTCACGACGCTGGAATACCCGTTCCTGACTTTGTCGATGCCGGTCAGCATCCATCCGACCGGCCCCCGCGGACGACGGCCATGGCGCAGGAACAACGCGCACAGGGCCGGCGACAGGGTCAGCGCGATAATCGCCGACAGCAGCATGGAAACGCTGATCGTGACCGCGAACTGGCGAAACAGCGTGCCCGACAGCCCCGGGATGAACGCGACCGGCACAAAAACCGACAGCAGCACCAGCGAAATCGCGATGACCGGGCCGGTGATCTGCGCCATCGCCTTCTTGGTCGCCTCCTTCGAGCTCAGTTCCGGCTCCTCGGCCATCACCCGCTCGACGTTCTCGACCACCACGATCGCATCATCCACGACGACGCCGATCCCAAGCACCAAGGCAAGCAGTGAGATCGTGTTGGCGGAAAATCCGAAAGCCAGCAGCACCGCGAAGGTGCCGATCAAGCTGACCGGGATCGCCACCATCGGGATGATGGTGGCACGCAGGCTGCCCAGAAACACGAACACCACCGCGACCACCAGGACGAACGCGATCGCCAGCGTCTTCATCACCTCGGTGATGGTGGAGGAGACGAATGAACTGCTGTCGTAGAATACCCGCGCCTTGATGCTCTCCGGAAACCGCCCGGACAGCTCCGCGAGCGCGGCACTGACACGGGCCGATGTCTGCACGGCGTTCGAACCCGGGGCGAGGTAGATGCCGATCGACACCGCCGGATTGCCGTTCAGCCGGCTAAGCGTATCGCTGTTCGCCGCCCCCAGCTCGGTTCGCGCGACATCGCGAACGCGCAGTACGGACCCGTCGGGATTGGCGCGAATAACAATATCGCCAAACTGTTCGGGCGTGGTCAGGCGGCCCTGGGTCTGCACGCTAAGCTGGAACTGCGTCGCGTCGCTGGTCGGCCTGGCACCAATACGGCCGACCGCGGCCTGGACGTTCTGCGACTGGATCACGGCGATGATGTCCGCGGGCGCCAGGTTCAGTGCCACCAGCCGGTCCATATCGAACCAGATGCGCATCGAATAGTCGAGCCGGCCGAATAACGTCGCGTCGCCAACACCCGGTACGCGGGTCAGGCGGTCCAGCACATTGATAGTCACGTAGTTGCTGATGAACAGCGGGTCCTGTGCCCCGCCCTCACTGTAGAACTGCAGGAACTCAAGGATCGCGGCAGACCGTTTGCGCACGGTCAGGCCATAGCGCTGAACTTCGTTCGGCAGACGCGCGATCGCCTGCTGAACACGGTTGTTTACATTGACAGTGTCGATGTCCGGGTCGGTCCCCAACTCGAAGCTGACCGTCAGCGAATAGCTGCCGTCGTTCGCACTGTTGGACTTCATGTAGATCATCTTGTCGACGCCGACCACGGCCGCCTCCAGCGGCTGGGCAACGGTTTGCTCCACCACGGCGGCGGACGCACCGGTAAACGAGGTCGAAACGGTGACCTGAGGCGGAACGATATCGGGGAATTGGGAAACCGGGATGCGCATCAGCGACAGCGCCCCCGCCAGCGTCAACAGGATGGCAATAACGATCGCGAGTCGCGGCCGCTCGACAAAAACCGCGGAGATCATGCTACGATTTTCCCGCGCTCTGTGGTCCGGGAGCGGGCGGCGGCGGCGGACTGGCCGGCCCGGCGTTGACCTCCATGCCGGGGCGGACGCGCTGGATGCCGTCGGCGACAACCATTTCACCTTCTTTCAGGCCGCCGGCGATCACCGCGGTGGTCGGGGTGGATTGCCCCAAATTGACGCGGCGTTGTTCGACCTTCTTGTCGGCGCCGACGACATACACGTAGTCACCCTGCTGGTCCGACAGCACCGCCTTGCGAGGAATGCCGAGTGCCATGACCGGTTGGACGCCTTCAACCAGCACGTTCACGAACGCGCCGTCCACCAGCGGCCGCTCTACCGGTTGCCCGGCATCCGCCTGAACGCGAGGTGGATTGGCGATCCGGGCGCGCAGCAGGATGGTGTCGGTCGTCGCGGAGACCGTGGGTTCGACGTAGTCAATCTTGCCATTGCGATCATACACCGACCCGTCGGGCAGACGCAGTTTGACCACCACCGCGTTGGCACCGCCCTTGTCGGCATAGCGCTTCTGCAATTCGGTCAGGGTGCGCGATGCCACCGGGAAAAGGACATACATCGGATCCTGGCTGACGATAGATGCCAGCAATCCCGAACTCGGGGAGACGACGTTGCCGACGGTGATGCTCGTCCGGCTGATCTTGCCGGCGACCGGTGCATGAATTTCGGTGTAGTCCAGGTTGATCTGCGCCGCCTTCAACTGAGCCTGCGCCGAGAGAACCTGCGCCGCCAGGGAGCGCTGATTGGCGACGGCATCGTCGACGTTGGATCGCTGTCCCGCCGGAGTACTTAGAAGCGACTGCGCCCGAGCAAGCTGAATATTGGCGTTCGCCAGGCGTGCGCTGGTATCGGCGACCGCGGCTTCCTGCTGTTGGACCACCGCCTCGAAGGGAGCACGTTCCAGCCGATAGAGCAGATCGCCCTTGTTGACCTCTGACCCCTCGACAAATAGGCGCTGGTCGATGAAAGCGGTCACCCGCGCCGTTAGAGCGACCCGTTCGATCGCCTGCACGCGGCCCACGAATTCGGACGTCTCGGTAACGGCTGTCTGCTCGGCCCGCACAACGCCCACGGACGGCGGACCGCCGGGCGGCTGCCCATAAGCGGCCGACGCCACGGACAGCAGGAACACAAGCGATGGGTAGCCGGTAAAGCGCATCAGGCAAGGTCTCCATCCAGGCGCCTGCTGCGGCGCAATATGAAAATTAAATCATTGGCGGAATTCGGCAACAGACGTTTGTCGTGCGAGCGAATGATCTTATACGCGGTGAGAGGCAATTCGAACCCGGCTATATGGCGGCTTCGGCGCAAAGCACATCTTATACAGAAGACCCCGATACCCGGTCGGCAATCGCAGGGTGTCGCGGGCGCCCCTATAACGAGTGGCTGGGATAGGCCCACCAGCCGCTTGATCCCGCGAAGCGATTCTCTGCGCGGATGTCGCGCTCCGTACGACGCGCCAGCAATCGATGGAAAACTATAGAGGGTGAGCGATGGCGTCGCGCACTTCTTCCTCGATCGCGTCCAGCAAACGTGACGCGAAATGTCGCGGAATCGCTTTCACTATCAGCACTATTCTTGTCCGTTCATCCTCGCTCGGCCAGCGATCAAGAAAGTCGGGCGGGCTGACGACGTGCCGAACGCCATGGACGACCGCGGGCCGCCCGGGCATTTCCTCGATCGCAACCAGACCCTTCAGGCGCAGCAGCCGCGATCCGCAATGTTCCGCTATCGCTTGTAGCATCAGGGTCAGCGCAAGCGCCGGAAGAGGTCTTGTCCGCGTAATCATGAAGGTCTCTATCTCGCCGTGTCCCCGCGAAGGCCTCATGCCGGCGAGACGGTCGGACAGCGCTGCGAGACATCCGTCGCTGAACAGAGTGGAGGGATCGGCCTGTGAGGCAAGCATACGCGGCACACCCGGATTCAGCGTCTCCAGCTGGGTCAGCAGCCGATCCGAGGGTGTCCTCAGATCCGTCTTGCCAAGCAGAATTCGGTCCGCGAGCGCAACCTGATGGCGAGCCTCGGCGTGTTCGTGCAGCGCCTGTTCGCCATGCACCGTGTCTACCAACGTCACCACTGCGGCAACCTGGTGCGTGGCGGATATGCCGCCGTCCGTCATCATCGTCTGCAACATCGGCGCTGGATCGGAAAGCCCCGACGTTTCGATCAAGACCCGGTCATATTGCGCTGTCCCAGCCTCGCGCCGTCTGAGCAACTCCGCCAACGTCCGTGCCAGATCGCTCTGAACCGCGCAACACAGACATCCCGTATTCAATGTCAGGACCTTGTCATCGCTGCTGGCGATCAACTCGTGATCAAGTCCAACTTCCCCGAATTCATTGACGATAACAGCTGTCCGCCCGAACCCTGGATCACGCAGGATTCGGCTGATAAGGGTCGTTTTGCCACTTCCCAGGAAGCCGGTGACGACGGCGACCGGGATCAAGCGTTCGGCACCGCCGACGCGGGACTCGCACGGAGCCGATACTGCGCCCCTCGACCTTGCAACGGGGCCGCCGTCCGCTTCGATCCCGATGATTCAGTGGTCTGCGGGCCTCCGGGCGTCGACATTCTTCAGACCACCTTGCCCGTATCTGCCTCCATCAGGTGCATCTGATTCAGATCCACGGTCAGCGGCAGCATTTCGCCGGGGGCGGCGTGCGTGGCTGGATCGACCCGGGCGCAGACCGGAGCACCATCGACAAAAAAATGGACCATCGTCTCCATGCCCATCGGCTCGACGACGTCCACCAGCAGATCGACGCGGTTCCAGCCCGGCTTGCCCTGATCGTGGTATTCGAACAGATGCTCCGGCCGGATGCCAAGCACCATCTCCCGACCCTTGAACGCGCCATAACGGTCGGCCCGCGCAGCCGGAATTGGCACGGTAATGGTGTCCGTTACCCGCACCGTCAGGCCACCATTCGCTCCGTCCTGCACGCGGCACGGCAGAAAATTCATCGCGGGTGAACCGATGAATCCAGCAACAAAGCGGGTCGTCGGATGATGATAGAGGTCGTTAGGCGTCCCAACCTGCTCGATGACACCATGATTCATCACCACCACACGGTCGGCCAAGGTCATCGCCTCGATCTGATCGTGGGTCACATAGACCGTGGTGGTGCGAACCGTCTGATGCACCTTCTTGATCTCGGTCCGCATCTGCACCCGCAGCTTGGCATCCAGGTTCGACAGCGGCTCATCGAACAGGAACACCTTTGGGTTCCGCACGATCGCGCGGCCCATAGCTACTCGTTGTCGCTGCCCACCGGAAAGCGCCCGAGGCTTCCGGTCCAATAATGGTATGATGTCAAGGATCCGCGCCGCCTCATCCACCCGCCGCTTGATCTCGTCTTTCGGAAACTTCCGGAGTTTCAGTCCGAACGCCATATTGTCGAATACGCTCATGTGCGGATACAGCGCGTAGTTCTGGAACACCATCGCGATGTCGCGGTCCCGAGGCGGAACGTCATTGACGACGTCACCGTCGATCCAGATTTCCCCGGCGGTGATTTCTTCCAGCCCCGCGATCATGCGTAGCGTCGTTGACTTGCCACAGCCGGACGGCCCGACCAGCACGACGAATTCATGGTCGGCGATGTCCAGGTCGATACCTTTTACCGCTTGCACGCCACCATCATATTCCTTGACGACCTTGCGGACGGACACTTCAGCCATGGTTGTTTCGTTTCCTCGGTTAGGGTTCATGGCCGGGTTCGACCCGGCCTTTCAGCTCAGCCCTTGGTGGCTCCGGCCGTGAGGCCCGCCACGTAGTAGTCCATCAGGAAGGCATAAATAACAATCGGGGGCAGGGACGCCAGCAGGCACGCCGCCATGATCTTGCCCCACTGGAACACGTCGCCGCGGATCAGGTCGGAGATGATCCCGACCGTGAGTACCATCTGGTTCGACGTGTAAAGATACGCCAGCGGATAGAGAAACGCGCCCCAAGACACCGTGAACGCGAAGATCGTCGCTGCGATGATGCCCGGCATCGCCACCGGAATGAAGATCTTCCACAGCATCTGTAGATAGCCCGCACCGTCGATCAATGCGGCCTCATCCAACTCCTTGGGAATTGAACTGAAATACCCGATCATGATCCACGTACAGAACGGCACCGCCAGGGTGGGATACAGGATCACCAGGCACCAGAAGTTGTTGATCAGGCCGAGCTTGCCAATGATCTGGAACAACGGGATGAACAGCAGCGACGGTGGAACCAGGTACGTCAGGAATACCCCCGTCGACAGCGTCTGGCTTCCCCAAAACCCCATGCGCGACAGGCCGAATGCCGCAAGCACCGAGATCACCATCGAAACGGCGACTGTCAGGATCGTTACGATCGCCGAGTTCAGGTAGTATCGCTGGAAATTCGGATAGGTAATCAGGTACCAGAAATTCTCCAGCGTCGGGTGGTGGACGATCCAGGGGCTGCCTGTTTGAGCGGAAATTTCCGCCGACGATTTCAGGCTGGTCATCAGCGTGTAAAACGGTGGCACCAGAAACATGAAGACGAACACGGCCAACGCGATGTAGCTGCCCCAAAGTGCCCAGAGCCGCTGTCGATGCAGACTATTCCTCCGCTGCGTCGCCACCTTGACGCGGCGCTCGGCGATTGTCGCACTCATGTGGCGATCTCCTTGGTGCGCTTGGTCACGCCGCGCAGCACGAAGAACGCCGCGAAGGCCAGGATCGGGAACATGAACAGGCTGTCCGCCGCACCGAGTGGGATGTCGCCCGACTGGATGCCAACCTGGAAGGCGTAGGTGGCGAAGACATGCGTCATGTCTTGCGGGCCGCCGGCCGTCAGGATGCGGACGATGTCGAACTCGGCGAAGGTCACGATCAGGCTGAAAAGTATCGTGATCGAGATGATGTTGCGCATCATCGGCAATGTCACGAAAAACAGCCTCTGGATGGCGTTCGCGCCGTCGATCGAAGACGCTTCATACAATTGCTCTGGCACCGACTTCAGCGCCGCCAGATACATGATCATGAAAAACGGCGTGCCGCCCCAGACATTGACCGTGATCGTGCAGAACCGTGCGATCCAGCCAACGCCGAGCCACGGCACATTGGCGAAGCCAAATTGGTTCAGCACCCAATTGAACGCCGAGTAAGACGGATCGAACATCCACCACCAGGTCAGGGTCGACAGCGCCAGGGGGATAACCCACGGCACCAGCAGCAGGCCGCGCCAGATGCGCTGCTTCTTGCCGGGGATGTTGTTCATCAGATTCGCGAGGGTGAAGCCGATCAGCACTTTCAAGATCACCGCGGTGATCGCGTACAAGCAGCTCTGGAAGATAACCATTTGGAACGTGTGGCGCTTGAGCAGGAACTGGAAGTTGCTCAGCCCGACAAACGCGGTCATCTTCTTGTTCAGCATGCTGAGATAGATCGCGTAGAACGCCGGGTAGATCACGAACCCCGCTACCAGCAGGATCAGCGGCAGGCACAGCAGGAACCCCGTGGTCGATCGCCGTTGGGCGAACTTCCGCATCGTGCTCCTTCGAGCTGTGGTTCGCCCGGGTGTCAAAACACCGATCGGGACGCTCGTGCCGTCTGCCATTCTTTAGTACCTCCCTAAGCTCATCCCGGCGGACCGGACCGGTCGTTGCCGGCCCGTGCCAATCAGGTCAACGAGCGAAGCCTTCCAGTTCGTCCGATGCCCAGGCGATGACCTGGTCGATCGTTTGGCCACTCTTTAGTTTCGCCAGCATTGTCGGCATCGTGCCGCGATTGTAGATCTGCACGGCAATCTCGGGCGGCGCCGGCAACGCCGCGATATGCGCCACGGCATGATGGAAAGGCCGTATCGGGTAATTATATACCGTGCCAGCCGGCGGTCCAACCTCCTGCCACACCTTGAAATCGAGCATCGAATCGAAGGGCGGCACATCGTAGCCGACTACCTCGTTGCAGCGGGCCTCGATGGTGTCGCGCTGCAACAGCGCCTCGATCAGCTCCTTCGCCGCCGTCTTGTTCTTGCTGAACGACCAAACGCCCCAGAAATACGGCAGATAAGGCAGGAATCGGCCTTCGGGGCCGGACGGACCCGAAAACGACCAAGCGTCATCGGCTACTTTCGGTGCATCACGCTTGGCCACGGCCCAGGCTGACGGAGGGTTCCAGATCAGCGCGCTCTGCCCGGAAATCAACGCGCGGTTGTTGGAGGCGTCGTCAAAGCTCACGGCATCCGCCGGCAGCGCCTTTACCAGCTTCTGTCCATACTCCAGTACCGCTCGCACCTTGTCGGACTTCACGGTGTTGTTGCCGTCCTTGTCGACCAATTCGGCGCCATAGGCGCGGAACAGTACTCCGGCCGTGTCCACGGAATCCGAGGTCTGGCCAAGGCCGATCGCGAACGGCGTACCAGCTTTCAAACAGGCCTCCGCGGCAGCCAGATGCGCATCCCATGTCCACTTATCGGATGCCGCGACGTGACCCTCCTTCGCGGGATACATCCCGACGACATCAAGCCCAGCCGTTTCCTTCAGAATGCTGATGCGGCCACAGGGTCCCTTGTACTGGGTGCCGGAACTTGTAGGCACCGCCATCCAATGGCCGTTGATCTTCGCCAGGTAGTCGCAAACATGGTTCACCTGACCGTATTTGTCGGTCAGCCGCTTCATCACGTCATCCATCGGCTCCAGCGAATCAGCGTTGTTGTGCACCTCCCATGTCGGGAAGGCCTGAACGTCGTGGCCCGTCTTGGCCTGGGCCTCGGCCGCGATCGTCAGTAGGTTCTTCTGCCCGACCGAGGTAATGAAGTCAGCCTGCACCTCAACCTGGTTCTTGGCCGCCCACGCGTCGACCTGCTTCTGCATCACCGCATTGCCCGCCGGCACCCAGTGGTCCCAGAATGCAATTGACAGTTTTCCAGCCGCTCGGCCGGACCGGATATGCACCAGTGGCAGCACTGCGGAAGCCGTCGCGAGCTTCAGCGCGCTGCGGCGGGTCGTCTTGCCGGCGGTCTTTCTCTTCATGGTAGGCGTCGTCGTCACGTGGGGTCCTTTCTGATGGCCATCGGGCCGGCCAGGCTTGCTATCAACACCGGCCGCCATCGTATGGACGCATGTCAGTGCCCGCGCGACCGGATATACCGCGCGCGACATGAACGCACTCTGTCCATAACATTTCGCAATGGCGCCGATCCGCACCCATGAACGTCTATCTCCCGGTCGCGACGGTTTCCACCGACGCAATTTCTATTTTAGCCTGCCCTGGTGGCCGGTTCTGACATCCTGTCAATACCTCAGGAGCCAGCCGACCTGTCATCCTGGTCCAGCATGGTCACGCTAACCTGTGCCGCGACGCCACGCAACGCCGCTTCCGCATCTATCAAATATTTCCGATCATATTCACCGACCTGCCTTGCCCACGCGGGTCGTATCGGCCGTTCGCAACAGCCGATACGGGGCCTCCCTCGCGATTATCGGAGGAACCCCTCCAATTCATCCTGCCCCCGGGCGATGACTTGCGGGATCGTTTAGTCTTCCTTCAGGCGTGCAAGCATCTGATTGTGGATAGCGCGATTATAGATCTGCACAGCCACATCGGGAGACGCCTCGGATGCGGTTACGCTGGGCTGTTGCTCATCCCAGGGACGGATCGGATAGTTGCACACCGTGCCCTGCGGTGGCTCGACCTGCT